>JAEWJV010000514.1 GCA_023386395.1 Bacteroidota bacterium | reverse complement strand
GCCCGCATCAGCGATATTTTTTCAAAAGATAAAATCAAACAAGCTTTCGTGTACACCTGCAATAACCTTGCATCGGGTATATTGTATAATAATGGCAATACTGATTTTGAATTTCAACCCTTTCCCCCCGAAGCTCAATTTTCAAAAATATTTGGAAGTATTGCAGACGATTTTGATCATGACGGGTTAAAGGATATTTTAATTACAGGCAATTTTTATGTTTATAAAACGGAACTGGGACAGAATGATGCTGGTCTTGGGCTTCTGCTGAAAGGCACGGCTAACCGCAAATTAAAACCAGTGTACCCCGCAGAAACCAACTGTTATATTGATGGAGATGTGAGGGCGATGGTCGAGATAAAAAATAAAAACGGTTCTTTAATAATTGTTGCTAAAAACGGAGCTGCTGTACAGGTATTAGCAAAATAAGAACTGGCTATTTTTTTCTTGAAGAATTTGTAAAAGGAACTTTCTAAAATTTTTTTAAAAGATTTGTTACATTTATTAATTATTTATTAATATTGATGAAATATTAAAGCCACTAACAAACATTGGATAAGTTAACTGCGCATAAAAAGGAAGTCATAAAAGAACTTTTTTTCTCGGGTGAATTATCTGCCGCTGATATAAGCACAATTACTAAAAAAAGCCTTCCCATTGCAGGAAAAATATTAGCTGAACTTATCCATGATAGCTGGATAATTGAGAACGGTTATGCTGTTTCAACAGGTGGCCGCCGCCCGCAAATGTTTTCCCTGGCGCCTGATAATTTTTATATAGCCGCCATATCCATGGACCAGCATGTAACACAGGCTGCACTGATAGATGTAAATAAAAATATAGTTAGTGAAGTTGAAACCGTTGGGTTAAACCTCAAAGACAATGATGCCGCCCTGAATATGCTGATCGATTTCATTAACACCTTTATTGAAAATACACACATTCCCACCAATAAAATTGCAGGTATCGGCATTGCCATGCCGGGATTTATTGATGCCAACAAAGGGATTAATTATTCATTTTTCAGGAACACCAAAGGTTCACTCAGCACGCACATAGCCGAAAAAACAGGCCTGCCCGTTTTTATTGATAATGATTCAAGTGTTATGGGCTTGGCTGAACTGCGTATGGGCGCAGCGCGTAACTGCAAAAATGCAATGGTTATAAATGTGGGCTGGGGCATAGGCCTTGGAATGATTATCAGCAATAAATTATTCAGGGGAGATAACGGTTTTGCTGGCGAGTTCAGTCACATCCCGCTTTTTACCAATAATAAAATTTGCGACTGCGGTAAAACAGGATGTTTGGAAACAGAAGCTTCACTCTATGTAATGGCCGAAAGGGCCATAAAAGCAATAGAAGAAGGCAAAACAACCATGCTAAAAAACGTTTCGCTGGACCAGATGCAGGAAACAGCGAACAAGATTTTATCTGCTGCCGTAAAGGGCGACAAATTTGCGGTGGAACTATTGTCTGAAAGTGCATTCAATATAGGCCGCGGCGTATCCATACTTATACATATAGTTAATCCGGGTAAAATAATAATAACAGGAAGAGGGACTGTAGCCGGAAAATTATGGCTTGCGCCTTTGCAGCAGGCTTTAAATACCTACTGCATTCCAAGACTGGCAGAAAATACAACAGTGGAAATTTCTTCGCTGGGTGTTGAGGCCGGTTTAATGGGTGCAGCCGCTTTAGTAATGGAGAATTTGAATAAAGATTTTATTCAGAAAACAGGCAAGGGCAAACCTGAGTTGCATTCTGTGCAGAAAGAAATGAAAGACACCGCTACTGTTTAATTTTCACGATCTGTTTCTCTATAAAGAAGCAGCGCTCAACTGATAAAAAACATCTCTGATAGATAAGTACCTTATAATATCAGATCAAATTAGAAATGCTTGTATTTATTGAATCTCTTAATTAAAAATCAAATCTCAATGAGAAAGTATCCTCCTCCACAAATGTTTGTGTTATTTATTGCGCTGATCTTTTGCTCAATGAATTTATCTGCACAAACAAGATCTTTAACCGGGGTTGTAAAAGACTCCGCTAACCAGCCCCTTGTTGCCGCCACGGTAACTGTAAAGGGCAGTAAAGTTTCTGCCACCACTGCTGCAGACGGAAGCTTTACTATTGCCGTACCCGCCGGTAATGTAACGCTTGAAGTGAGTTATATAGGCTATAACCCCTTGTCTGTGCCTGTTGGGCCAGACCAGGCAGATGTGTCGGTTGTAATGCAGTCCGGCACCAATACAATCAGCGATGTTGTGGTAACAGCGCTGGGTATTAAAAAAGATGAGCGAAAGCTCGGTTATGCAATAAGTACTGTAAACGGGGATGCACTGAATAAGGCGCGGGAAACAAACGTGGCTTTATCACTCAGTGGCCAGGTAGCCGGCCTGAAAGTTACAGGTACGAGCGGCGGGCCAGGCGGTACAGCGAGGATACTTTTAAGAGGTATGCCAAGCATGAATTCAGGCGGCTCCCCCTTGTTTGTAATAAACGGTGTGCCGATGGATAACTCTAACAGAGGCGCCTCCGGCGAATGGGGCGGCGCTGATGCCGGAGATGGTATTGGTAATATTAACCCCGATGATATTGAAACCATGACGGTTTTGAAAGGCCAGGCGGCTTCTGCATTGTACGGTGCCCGGGCTTCCAATGGTGTTATTCTTATCACTACCAAATCGGGGTCGAAAGGTTCGCCTACAGTTGAGTATAATGTTAACTATGTTACAGATAAACCAATTGATTATACAGATTACCAGTATGCATATGGACAGGGGCAGAATGGTGAAAAGCCAACTACGGCTGCCGGTGCATTAGGTACAAACAGGTTAAGCTGGGGTTCAAAACTGGATGGGAGCCAGGTAATAGGATACGATGGTAATCAATATTCATACAGCCCTTACAGAAATAACTTCAGCAATTTTTACCGCAGTGGTTATACGCTTACCAATACGGCTTCTGTAAGTGGTGGTGGCGATAATGGTTCGTACAGGGTTTCTGCCTCCACATTAGGAAACGATAATGTTACGCTAAAAAGCGGTATCAGCAGAAAAACAATCAATTTAAACTTAAATCAGAATGTTACTAAAAAACTGAATGTTGCTGTAATTGCTAACTATATCGATCAAAAAGACCGGAACAGGGAATATTTGAGTGATGGCCCGGGTAATCCTAATAACTTCCAGTTTTTGGCAAGTAACGTAAATGATGAAATATTTAAACCAGGTGTTAATGCCGATGGCTCAGAAATCGTATTCAGTGATGATAATTATGTAACTAATCCCTGGTTTGTAGTAAATAACTGGATAAACAATACACGCAGAAAACGTTTAATTGGAAGCCTTAGCGCTAAATATAATTTTACTGACTGGATTTATGCTATGGCAAGAGTAGGTTATGATCATGAAAACGATGATTACCTGAATGTTACTCCAACAGGTACTTCTTATTCCTACAATTCGGCAGGCCAGTCTGGAAGCATTAGCCAGTCCAATGCACAAACATCAGAATTGAATGTAGATGGTATTGTTGGCGTTAATCATTCAATTACAAAAGATGTTTCTTTTAATGCAACATTAGGCGCCAACCTCAGGAAAAACAATTTTCAATCAATTGGTGTAAGCGGTGGACCTTTTGTAGTGCCTTACTTATACACTCCTGGAAATGTTGTTAGTTTTGGAAGAAGTTATTCTGAAATACATAGAGAAGTACATTCTGCTTATTATTCAGTTGAATTCAGCTATAAAGACTTATTAACTTTAGCTACAACCGGCCGGTATGATGCCTTCTCCACTTTATATAATTCAGGTATTCCAAAGGATCAGAGGAATATATTCACTCCTTCCGTATCAGGAAGTTTTGTATTTTCTCAATTGCTTCACAGTCCGGTATTAAGCTTCGGTAAGTTAAGGGCTTCTTATGCTCAAACAAGCGGTGAGCCTGCCAATGCATATGCAACTGCGGTTTATTATAGTGTAGGTAATTCAATAAACGGAACACCTACGGGTAATTTTAGCTCCACTTTGCCTAATCTCTTTTTAAAGCCATTTACAAAAACAGAATTTGAAGTAGGTACTGAACTTAAATTCTTCAGCAACAGGTTAGGTTTGGATGTTGCCTGGTACACGCAAAAAACTAAAAACGAAATCATGAACGGAAGCCTGAGCAGTGCTACCGGTTATACAAGCAGGGTGGTTGCTAATGGTTCTGTTCAGAATAAAGGTCTTGAAATTGCAGTGACAGGCACGCCGGTAAGAGGTAAAGATTTCAACTGGGATATCACTTTAAACTACACCCATGTACAAAACAAAATACTTACAACAGACGAAGCAGATAACGACATAGGCCTTGGTACTTACAGGCCCTTGAATGCCAATACTGCATTTGTAGTTGGTTTGGCCGGTCCGCAAATTCTCGCACATGATTATACTTATGATTCAAAAGGCCAGGTAGTTGTAGATGCAGATGGTTTGCCAATACAGGGCGGCCTCATTCCTATGGGCAGTGTTTTACCAACCGATTATGGTGGATTGAATAACTCATTTACTTACAAAAACTTCAATCTGTCTTTCCTGGTTGATTATAATTATGGAAATAATGTATTATCTGCCACCAATTATTATTCTATTTATCGTGGTTTGAATAAGATGACGCTTGAAGGAAGAGAAGGCGGTATTACAACCGGTGTTTATGCCGATGGCACTGCCAATACTGTTGCTGCAAATGCGCAGGCTTATTACCAAAGGCTGGCAACGATTTCAAAAATAAATGTGTTAAGTGGTGATTACATTAAATTAAGGCAGGTAACATTGGGTTACACTTTCTCCGAAGAGATGCTTAAAAAAGTTCCTGTTATACGCACGCTGCAAATATCTTTTGTAGGCCGCAACCTGTTTTATCTAATGAAGAAGAGCGATAACATTGATCCTGAGGGCGGCTTCAGGGCAGACGTAAACTACGCAGGCATAGAAGGCACCAGCCTTCCATCAACAAGAACATTTGGCTTTAATGTAAACATCAAATTCAAAAACTAATTTTATCATGAAGAAGATATTAATATTTATTGGTGCGGCAACGGTTATGCTGGCGGCATCGTGCACCAAAGACTTTGATAAGATAAATACTAATCCTGGCTCAGCGTCAGGTGAAAATTTTGATCCGAATCTTTTGCTGCCGACTGCAGAAATAAACTATGTAAGCACAATACAGGGCTACAGTGGTGCTATATTGTTTCAAAGTATGTGGGTGCAAATATTTGCGAATGCAGAATATCCAACATACTATAGTAATGGCGATAAATATGTGGCATCGGGCAATATTTTAACTTATGCTGCAAGCATCTGGAATAACGCATACCAGGCTGCAAGCAAAGCGAAAGAGCTACAAAACCTTATCGCAGAAAAAGGCACTGCACAAACCAATTTAAGCAGTGTTGCCTTTATTGTTCAGTTATTGAATTTAGAGCTGATTACGGATGTGTATGGCGATTGCCCTTACTCACAGGCGTTACAGGCAAAAACAGCCAATATTGCTTTCCCGGTTTATGATAAGCAATCTGATATTTACCCGTCAATGCTTAACAGCCTTGATTCTGCAATAAGCACGTTAAATGCATCGGGCGATAAAATTACCAACGATATAATTTATGATGGTGATATAACAAAATGGAAAAAGTTTGGTTATTCACTGATGCTTCGCATGGCAATGCGTTTAACTAAAGTTGATGCCGCTACTGCACAGAAATATGCGGAGAAAGCTTATGCAGGTGGCACCTTCAGCAGCGTTGATGATAACGCCTTTATTAATTTTGATAATGCAAATGGTTATAATAATGCCAACACAAGCGCTTTACAGGTTCCTGAAGATTTTTCTCAGGTTAGGTGGAGCAAGCCATTGATGGATTTTCTTAAAGCAGGTAATGATCCAAGGGTTTCTGTAATTGCTGAAATTCCAGAAAACGGCACTGCCAATAACAATGATAAAACGCTTAATGGTGACCACACTTTTGCCAAACAGATAGGCATGCCAAGCGGCTACGATCAAAATGGCGGTGCTACAGATATAAGCAAGGAACCTAATTATCCGGGCGTATCACCTGCAGATGCCTCAATTAACGGAGATGCAGCATTTGCTGTTGGATTGTACTCAAGGCCTACTGCAGCGCTTTATACAAGAAGTTTAAGTACACCGGGCTTTATTCTCACATATGCTGAAACAGAATTGCTGCTGGCCGAAGCTGCTGTAAGAGGCTGGAATGTTGGAAATGCTTCAACACATTATCATAATGGGGTATCTGCTGCTATCCAATCGATCGGAACATTAAATAGCGCAGGCGCAATTTCTGCCGCAACTGCCGAAACTTATGCAACAGCCCATCCGCTTATTACTTCTTCAACAGAGGCATCTCTTGCCCAGATCAATATGCAATTCTGGGCCACCACCGGCACATTGTTCAATTTTATTGAAGCATGGAATAACTGGAGAAGATCAGGTTATCCTGTATTAACACCGGTTAACTATGCGGGTAATTTCTCCGGCGGACAAATTCCGAGAAGAGAAACTTATCCCTCAACCGAGCCATCTACTAACGGTGAAAATTATAACGCCGGTGTTTCCTCAAATGGCGGCGACACCTGGACTAACCGTGTATGGTGGGATAAAGAATAATGATAAACTTTAAATAATTAAATTTTAAGGCTGCTTTAAGAGCAGCCTTTTTTTACTTTTATACACCTGCAATCATTAGCAGCATTCAAGATATAGCTGATGCAACAAATAAAAATTACTGCTGTTTGTTTCCTCTTATTCATAACCTGCTTTTTAAATGTTTCTGCGCAGCAAAAATTGTTTCGCCTGCTTGATTCAGCTAATACAGGAATAGGTTTCAGTAATCATTTAACCGAATCAGAAGCGCTGAATGTGCTGGCTTTTGAATATTTCTTTAATGGTGGCGGTGTGGCGGTGGGCGATATTAATAATGATGGCTTATTGGATATTTTTTTTACTGCCAACATGCAGCCTAACAAGCTATACCTGAACCTGGGCAACATGCAATTTAAAGATATTACACATGAAGCAAATCCATTATTAAGTGGCAGGCCCGGTGGATGGAAAACGGGTGTAACAATGGCTGATGTAAACGGTGATGGGCTGCTTGATATTTATGTATGTTATTCAGGAATAGTAGATGAT
>JAEWJV010000498.1 GCA_023386395.1 Bacteroidota bacterium | reverse complement strand
CTGTATCATCCAGCCGGGCAATAATGCCCCATCCATAAAAATAATTTGCAAGGCCGATAAGTATTTCATTTTTTCCTTTCCTCAATGGTAATTTAATAGCTGTATTTTCTATCGTGCATCTTCCTGCATTTTTCTGTTGCGGTGTTCCGAAATAGTTTTTATCAACATATAAAACCTGGCCATTGACAAACACCCAAACTTCATCGCTAAAGCCAAGCCGAAAAATTTTATCCTGTTCTTTATCTGATTCAATTGTGGTTTTCAGCCATGCCACCCTGCGTGCATCATTTTTTTCATGACCATATATTCTGCTGAGATTTATAATACTCCGGCTTTCTGCTTTTATAGCCGTCCATTGAAGTGTACTGTCCGGCAGCGATGATTGGTTTAATGTGCCATACATGCTCGGCAGCTGTATTACCAGGTCTTTACCAAAAGGAAAGTCTATTGCGGGGCTTACCCACCATTTTCTTAAATAGCGTGAATCATTATAAGCAGAAATATAACCTGGCTCGCTACTTAACCCTTCTGTAGCATCAGGCTTTATTACAAGATTGGCATAAATAACATTTCCTGAAAGGGATATGCTGCCTGAATCACGCATGCTTTCCAGTTCAGGTATCACCAGAGCCGGTATGTTCATGTCGTTTACATAAGCCTTCATTTGCCTGCCTGAAATAACGAGTTTTATATGATTCCATTTATCCTGGTAAATAACAGCACCTGCCTGGTATTCATCAGAGAGATCCCAAATGCTCATGCCATATGTTACTGCAGCATATTGCAGTGTTGTTCTTGTAACCGGGCTCACCGGACCAAAAGAACGGATATAAAAATTATCGGCATTTTTTTTATCTCCCGACATTCTGAAATTTATACCCGGGAATCCCATACCACTTAACTCCACATCAAATTCTATAGTACCATTAGTGAACATATAATTCTTTAAAAATACCTGGTAGCCTTTGCCATCCTTTCCTCTTATTGCCTGCGTGTTTTTATAATTTACAAATTCAGTTACTGATGTATCATAATCCCAGTAAGCCGGCTGCATAGGTATTTGTATGGTTTTATTTTGTTGCCCTGCATACTTTGCTTTTCTGTTTTGTGCAAAAAGCTGCAGAGTAATCAATGCAAAGCATGTTACAGCAAATGTTTTTTTATTAATGATAGCGTGCAAATAGTTCATAATATTCTTTTAATGGTGACTAAAAAATGTGTTTAACCGTTAAAGCGTTCAGCTATTGTATATTGATATTTAAAACTATTTTGCTGTTTTGCAATGCCGAAAGTATTTCGACGAATGTTGGGATATATTCGATGAATATTACAGATGGGATTAAGTTTGTTTGAATTGAAATCTTTATCCAGCAAAGGCAGAACACTTTGGGATGTGATAAAATCCTTCCCGTAAAAGTTATAAACCCATTACTTTCAATAATACGTTTTGCATGCTGTTTGAATCATGTTATCTTCTTTGCAACACCTTGTGCCGCCTCAAAATATTTCCGAGATTTGCTGTATGATCGAGCTTAAAACATTCAGTAATCATAATGAAATCATCCACCCACGCCGCATAAAAAAATATGTGCTTATATGGTGCAATAAAGGCCAGCTTACCATTATGGTAGATGAAAAAGAGTTGAACTTACAACAGTATGATGTGGTCACTATCACGTCGGGACAAATTCATTACATAAAAGAATGGAAAGATGCGGATGGCTTTATTCTTGAATTCACGCTTGATTTTTTTTGCAAGACTGACAATGACATAGAACTTATTTTTCAGAATGGTTTGTTTTGTCATTTTGATATGAATGAAGTGATTGCCATACCAAACCATGAACGTATTCAGTCGAACCTTTTACAGATACAGCAGGAACTGGAGGCGCAGCCTTTCCAATACCTTATTACTGTTCATTCCCGTATTGAATTAATTTTAGTAGAAATAAACCGCGTCAAAATTGAACGCGGGGATGAGATATGGAAACCCGACGCACTGTTTCTTAAATTTCTCGAACTCGTACGCAGTAATTTCAAACATAATTATTCTCTGGCTGAGCTTGCCCGGATGTTGGGAACAACAGAAGCCAGGCTGAACGAGCAATCAAAACTGCATACCGGGAAAACCGCCCAGAATGTGATATATGGTTTAATAGCTTCAGAGGCCAAACGGTTGCTTACCTATCAAGACCTTACCGTAAAAGAGGTGGCGTACGAATTAGGCTTTAACGACCCGTTTTATTTTTCCAACTTTTTTAAAAAATACACCAGTATTTCTCCCAAACTATACCAGCAACAATTCGCGATTTAAAAATTTACATGCTTTTCCCGAAATTCTCTATTCTCTGCAAAGGCTTTGTGCGTGAGCTTTGCATTGAATAAAACAATGAACATGGAATTTCAAAAAGCAACAATTATCCGGGCTGCAGATAAAGATGGTGTAAAAATGCCGCGCAGTGAATATGTATTCCACTTATCATCTTATCCTGCCCAACAAAACCTCGGTTTTTATGAAGGCTATTATCCAAATACGGCATTGGATTATAATACACATTATCATAAAAGAATGACAGAAATATTTACGGTGCTTGAAGGCACGTTTTCCTTTATGCTTAATGGCGCAGCAACAGTTTTTTATCGCGGAGATACAGCCATCATTCCGCCTATGTCGCCACATGGTTTCAGGCCCCTGGAACCGGGCAGCAGGCTCCAGTTTATTTTTACGGGCGCAGGTAACAGAGAGGATTTCTTTAAAAACCTTGAAAGCATTGTCCATGGTAAATTACAATTAAACTCAAGTGAACGCGAAGCTTTCTTCAACAGTCACGATCAATATTTCATCTGATTAATCTTAACAATTAAAATTTAAACATGAAACAAAGAATTAATTTTGGCAAGGTGTTACCTGCCGCTTACAATGCAATGGAATCGCTGGATGCACTTACAGATAACTCATCCATTAATAAAGAATACCGGGAATTGATAAAGATTCGTGCATCACAGATAAACGGTTGTTCTTATTGCACAGATGCCCATTCGCACGACGCATTAAAAATAAATGTGCCGTTACAGAAAGTGTTAGTGGTAAGCGCATGGCGGGAAGCAGGCAATGTATTTAATGAAGAAGAAAAACTAATATTCAGAATAACGGAAGAAGTAACGTTGATCCATCAAAGCGGTTTAAGTGATGAAACTTATACAAAAGCAATTGATGTATTTGGAGAACAATTAACGGTGGAAATTATCATGGCTGTTATTACCATCAATGCCTGGAACAGGATTGGTGTTGCATCACAGCTTCATCCGCCTGTAAGAAAAATCAGCGCTGCATTAAACTAAATAAACATTATGTTCAACACTGCAATAACACAGGCAGAAAAAGCAAAGGCTCTGCATAACCTGCATCTCTCAGGAAAATTACTGTTGCTGCCAAACGTGTGGGATGTACTTGGCGCCAGGCTTTTGGAAGATACAGGTTATAAAGCTATCGCTACAGCCAGTGCGGCTATAGCTTATTCCAACGGATATAACGATGGCGAACAAATTCCTTTTACGGAAGTATTGCGCATTCTTACAGCCATTGCAAACAGTGTGCATGTTCCCGTGACAGCCGATATTGAAAGCGGTTATGCTAAAGATGAAAAACAACTTGAACATAACATCAGGCAACTTATTAAAACAGGAATTGCCGGTATTAATATAGAAGATACCGATAAGGAATCACATACTTTATTGCCGGGAGATATTCAATGCGGGAGAATAAAGCTTATAAAAGAAATAGCGCTTGATATGGACATGCCTTTATTTATAAATGCAAGAACAGACACCTTTATACATGCGAAAAACTTTCATTCGGCACAGCAACTCGTTGATGAAACTATAAAGAGAGGTATGGCATATAAAGATGCAGGCGCAGATTGTTTTTATCCAATCCTGATGCATGAGCGGGAACATATTAAAACTATTGTTGGCGAACTAAAGATGCCGGTAAATATTTTAATGATACCTGGCATTCCCGATTTAAAAATGTTAGAGCAAATGGGCGTGGCAAGGGTAAGCCTTGGGCCAGGTTATTTGAAATATGCTTTAAAAGCAATGAAGGATATTGCCCTGAAATTGTTAAGCTTTGAAGATGTTGAAGCAATTACCGGCAATAATATTACAAGCGATTATCTTAAACACCTGGTTACAGGACTGTGATCAAATATTAGTGCTTTATTGCCCGCAAGTTCATAATAAAAATCACCGGCAAATTGCCGGTGATTTTTATTTTAATGTATTATTGAATTATAGAAGGAATGCTTACCAGATATAAATCCTGTCTTTTTCAGGCAGGTATATTTTATCACCGGGCTGCACATTAAAGGCATCATAAAAATGCGGATTATTCATGAGCGGGCCGTTTACGCGCCACATGGGCAAGGAGTGCGGATTATTATTAGCCCATAAGCGCATAAATTCATCTTTCATTTTTACGCGCCAGATTCTGGCAACGGAAATAAAGAACCGCTGGTCTGGAGTAAAGCCCCCGATTTTTGTTGTATCATGCCCTTCTTTTGTCATTTTAAACGCATCGTAAGCAACGGCAACACCGCTTATATCGGCTGTATTTTCACCAACAGTCATAGCACCTTTAATATGCACGGTATCTAAAACAGTAAAGGTGTTATACAAGTCAATTACCTGCTGTGTTTTTGCTTTGAATTTTTCATAATCTTCTTTCGTCCACCAGTTTTTTACGTTGCCATCCTTGTCAAATTGTGCGCCCTGGTCATCGAAAGTGTGCGTCATTTCATGGCCAATCACCATACCAATGCCGCCATAGTTAAGCGCATCATCAGCATTGTTATCGAAATAAGGCGGTTGTAAAATGGCTGCCGGAAAAACAATTTCGTTGGCTGAAGGATTATTATACGCAGTAACAGTAGATGGCGTTGTAAACCATTCTGACCTGTCAACAGGTTTGTTCAATTTTGCAAGCTGGTATTGATAATTGTTGGAAG
>JAEWJV010000536.1 GCA_023386395.1 Bacteroidota bacterium | reverse complement strand
GGTGGCTAATGATATTGTAAAATACGGCAGCGCAAAAAGAGCTTATCTCGGCATTATGTTTCCCAATGATCAATTGAGTGCAGAAGACCGCGCTAAGAATAATATTAAAGACGGTAACGGTGTTTTTGTGATGGATGTAGCCAAAGGCAGCGCTGCAGAAGAAGCCGGCATCCAAAAGGGCGATTTTGTGACCAAACTCAATGGTTCAACATTGAACAGCGGCACAGAATTAATGGGCAGGATTGGCTCACTTCACCCCGGCGATAAAATAGGTATTACCTATACGCATGATGGTTCTGAAAAAACAGCCACAATAACTTTAAAAGGTTCATCAGGCACTTATGCCAGTATGAAAGAACAGGTGATTGACCAGTTAGGTGCATCATTTGAAAACCTTGATAAAGACAAAGCTTCGAAACTAAATATCAGCTCAGGCGTTGTAGTGAAACAATTGGGCCAGGGTGTATTAACAGATCAGACAAGAATTAAAGAAGGCTTTATTATTACCAAAGTAAACGGTAACAACGTAAGCACTGTGGATGAATTAAAAGATGCTTTGAAGAATGCTGGTAACAGCGCAATCATAAGCGGTATTTATCCAAATAACCCGCAGGAAGAATATAAATATGCATTGAATGATTTGAATGGCTAAACGTAGTTAGTGTTCTGGTCTTTAAGCTGAACCCGTCTTTTATAAGGCGGGTTTTTTGTTTGATATAATCTATCCTATTTTGTTAGATAACGCAATTGTTACTGCCATTGTTGTGCTTAAAAAATATAGTTGCAAAACACGTTTTGCGTTATTCATAACAGATAATTTAGAGCTGTTCAGCTATTTGGTTAAGACTCATTATGAATAACGTTCAGACGCTTCAATAAATACTTTATTCATTTTTTACCGCTTGAAAAGCGTTAGACCGGTAGCTGTTTAAACAAACTCCAACCAATAAAAACATCAGCATGAATTCATTTGTTTTAGAACTGAAAGAGGTTGACAAAACAAAACTCCATATTGCCGGGGGCAAGGCTGCTAACCTCGGGGAAATGATTAACATTGAAACGATCCGTGTCCCTGATGGCTTCTGCATCTCAACTGAGGCTTTTAAAGAAATCATTGAAATATCAGAAGTTGATAAACTCTTGGATCAATTATCGTTGCTGAAGGTAGAAGACCGTGATAAAATTATTAAGCTTGGCAATGCTATTCGCGGCTTCATTGAAGATGTAATTATTCCTCAAAATATCCGCGATGAAATCATCCTTCATCTTTCCAGGTTTGGGGAACAGAATGCTTATGCAGTACGGTCAAGCGCCACCGCAGAAGATTTGCCAACTGCTTCCTTCGCAGGCCAGCAGGACACCTGGCTGAACGTTATTGGAATAGACGCCATCCTCAAACATATCAGTAAATGTTGGGCTTCGCTGTTTACGGAGCGGGCAATAACTTACCGCATTCAAAACGGTTTTGACCACCATAAAATTTACCTGGCCGTAATTGTTCAGAAGATGATTTTTCCGCAGGCTGCCGGTATTTTATTTACAGCAGATCCTATTACTTCAAACAGAAAAATGTTATCCGTTGATGCAGGCTATGGGTTAGGTGAAGCTTTGGTTTCCGGAATTGTAAATTCGGATAATTATAAAGTGCATAATGGTAAGATTACAAATAAAAAAATAGCTGATAAGCGACTGGCTGTTTATGCTGTGAAAGATGGTGGTACGAAAGAGCAAAAGATTGCAGTTGAATACCGGCATAAACCGGTGTTAACGGATGAACAAATTTTACAGCTTGAATATATCGGGAGAAAAGTTGAAGCACATTTTGGTTGCCCGCAGGATATTGAATGGTGTTTGGCAGATGATCTTTTTTATATTGTCCAGAGCCGGCCCATCACCACTTTATATCCCATACCGGAAGCAAATGATGCAGAAAATCATGTTTATGTTTCTGTAGGCCATCAGCAAATGATGACGGATGCTATGAAACCGCTGGGCATATCGGTTTGGATGTTAACAGGTGCACGGCCTATTTTTAAAACCGCTGGCGGAAGGCTGTTTGTGGATGTTACGAAAAGCCTGGCTTCAACGGCCGGCCGGCAAAATTTATTAGATGTTTTAGGACATTCTGATCCGCTTATAAAAGATGCGCTTATTACCATTATAGAACGGGATTTTATAAAACTGGATGTTAATGACAAAAACGAAGCAGGCCCTGTTAAAAGTCATAAGGGCATGTCGGCTGCGGATATTCTTGCAGAAGCAGGAAGCAATCCCGCAATTGTTGAAGATTTGATTAAGGACAGTGAGGCCTCGTTATCGGCGTTAAAACATAACATCCACACAAAACCAGGATTAGAGGTATTTGATTGTATCCTGGAAAATATGCAGCAGCGGAGACAACGTGCAGCAGACCTGAAAAATCTGAATGTTATCATGGCTGGCATTCATGCTTCAGCATGGCTTAATGAAAAGATGAATGATTGGTTAGGTGAAAAAAATGTGGCCGATACGCTTTCTCAATCTGTACCAAACAATGTTACTTCTGAAATGGGCATGCGTTTACTTGATGTTGCAGATGTAATTCGCCCTTACCCGGAAATAATAGAATACCTCCGGCAGGTAAAGAATAATAATTTTTTAGATGAGCTAGTGCAATTCAAAGGCGGGCGGCAGGCGCATGATGCTATTGCTGCTTTTCTTGACAAGTATGGAATGCGCTGCGCCGGTGAGATAGATATAACAAAAACCCGTTGGGCAGAAAACGCGGCCACCCTTATTCCTCTTCTTCTTAATAACATTAAAAATTTTGAACCTGATGAAAGCAGGCGAAAGTTTGAGCAGGGACAGCAGGAGGCTTTAAAAAAAGAAGAGGACTTATTAGCCCGCTTAAAACAATTACCGGATGGTGAACAAAAAGCGGAAGAAACAAAAATGATGATAGACCTGGTGCGGAATTTTATCGGCTACCGGGAGTATCCGAAATACGATATTGTTAGCCGCTACTTTGTTTATAAGCAGGCTTTATTAAAGGAAGCAGAACAGCTCGTACAAGCCAATGTTATAAATGAAAAAGAAGACATCTATTATCTCAGCTTTGAGGAGCTGCATGAAGTGGTGCGTACACACAAAGCTGATCAACAAATTATTCGGAGGCGTAAGGAAGAATATAAACATTTTAAAAAGCTAACGCCGCCCCGTGTTACTACATCAGACGGAGAAATCATTACCGGGAAATATAACAGGGAAAATCTTCCACCCGGCGCTGTTGCAGGGCTGGCAGTTTCAGCCGGCATTATAGATGGCAGGGCGCGTGTAATCCTGGATATGAAAGATGCCATGATGGAAGAAGGCGATATATTGGTTACTTCATTTACCGACCCCGGCTGGACGCCGTTATTTGTGTTCATAAAAGGCCTTGTAACCGAAGTGGGCGGATTAATGACGCATGGAGCTGTTATTGCACGTGAATATGGATTACCTGCTGTGGTAGGTGTAGAAAATGCTACCACGTTGATAAAAGATGGACAGAGAATAAGGGTGAACGGAACGGATGGTTATGTGGAGTTATTATGATGACCCCTATAGAAGTTGATCAGTTGAATTGTTGATTGGTTGATAAGTTAAAAGCATTATAAGTTATTTAATATTTCTTCATAATCTTCACAAGCATATCAGCAATAACTGAGAACCCTTTATCCGAAGGATGCAATCCATCATAAGTCATATTAACAGCATCAGTTGGATAAGGATATTCATCCGTAGTAGGATTAAAAGGAATATCAATAAAACCAGGCCAGGTATAATTTTTATAAATGCCTGTTTTAGGGTCTTTTACACGCTTGTAATTTACAAGGTTCTTATAGTTCATGCCGCTTTTATAATAAAGGTCAACCAGGTCAACATGTTCATATTTTGCAATGGCAATAACCGCATCTGCAAACTGTGAAAGCATTTGATTGTTCTTTGCTTTATAAGAACCCCATGCATTATTCTTCATATCGTTGATATACACAAAATCCAAACGCTGCAGGGGTGTAATGAGAATGATCTTTGCCTCTTTATTCAGGCTGCGCAGCTTATTAATGATGATGCGGAATGAGCCATACACGGTATTGTTGCCGGTATTGTTTTTATAATCATCAATGGTACCCAAAGTGCGCCCTGCCCACCAGTCGTTTGTTCCAAGGAATACCGAATAAACATCGGTTTTGGTGAGCCCCAGCGATTCTATCTTATCGGCAATACCGCCGGAAGTCCAGCCGTTATGTCCCTGGTTGATGTAATGGATATAAGGCAGCTTTTCTGTAACCAATGTCATATAACCTTTGGT
>JAEWJV010000490.1 GCA_023386395.1 Bacteroidota bacterium | reverse complement strand
TTGTAGTAGCCTCCGTTCTTTCCGGCAACCGCAATTTTGAAGCAAGGATTCATCCCCAGGTAAAAATGAATTTTTTAATGTCGCCAATGCTGGTGGTAGCGTATGCCATTGCGGGCCGGGTGGATGTGGATTTAATAAATGAACCTATAAGTTTTGACCCGAACCAACAGCCTGTTTATTTAAAAGATATATGGCCTGCTGATGATGAGATAAATGAGGTGATGCGTAGTGTGCTTTCTCCAAATGACTTTGCAAAAAATTATGCAGAAATTTTTGAAGGCAATGATATATGGAGAAACCTAGATGTGCCGGATGAAAGGTTATACCAGTGGGATGAAAATTCCACTTACATCAAGGAAGTTCCTTTTTTTTATAATATTTCTGATGATGCACCGCCTTTAAATGATATTCATGATGCAAGGGCTTTATTGGTGCTGGGCGATAGTATTACTACAGACCATATTTCGCCGGCAGGGCAGTTTAATGAATCTTCTTCCGCAGGTAAATATTTAATAAGCCGCTGTGTAAAAAGTGAGAATTTTAATTCCTATGGTTCAAGAAGAGGAAATGATGAGGTAATGTTACGCGGTACTTTTGCCAATGTGCGCATAAAAAATAAACTGGCGCAGAAAGAAGGCAGCTTTACAAAATATTTTCCTACCGGCGAGGATCTTTCTGTATATGATGCTTCCATAAAATATAAACAAACACAAACACCGTTAGTGGTGCTGGCTGGTAAAGAATATGGCAGCGGTTCATCAAGGGACTGGGCGGCGAAAGGCGCATTCCTGCTGGGCATTAAAGCCGTACTTGCAGAAAGTTATGAACGCATACACAGGAGCAACCTGGTAGGAATGGGCGTTTTACCACTTCAATATAAACCAGGCGATACGGCAGAAAGTCTAGGACTTACCGGCAATGAAGTATTTACTATATCAGGCATTGCTGAAGACATAAAGCCGCTAAAAAAAGTGCAGGTAATTGCTAAAAAAGAGGATGGCAGCGAAATTAAATTTGAAGCAATTGCCCGGGTAGATTCAAAAATAGAAATAGAGTATTACAGAAACGGTGGAATATTACAATATGTATTAAGGCAGTTTTTAAAAAAGACAAGCTAATCACTTAAACAAATTATATCCTTCTTCCAAATGATTACATATTTAATAGATTAGAAGAATAAATTTCTAATCTTATTCTAATGTTCCCTTAATGCCGGGTTAATACCCGGCACCTAATTTTGAATGAATGTAACAGGTATGTAAGTCCGGCAGTTTTTTATTACAGGTGCCGGATTTTTCATCTATAAGATTATATACGAAGCGTTCAAACCATGACAAGCATTAAAAAGTATATCCAATATATCTTCTGCCGGCAATTTTTGCCCGCAGTGCTGTCATGCTATACCTGTATCTCTTACACCGGCAATCAACGATTGCCTTATTACCCAAATTTTAAGGACTTTAATAAGTAATCCCCCGCTCTGGTTTAAATACAGACCCGGGGGTGGGTTTTGTATTTTTTTAATCATAAAAACTTATTATTATGTCCAGCAAACGAAAAATTGTTTCGGCAAGCAATATTATTATAGCCTTACTTGTATTTATCAATGTTATCATCTTACAGGCCGCCTTTATTGGAAATGAAAAATGGTATTGGGCGCTTGCCATAAGCCTGCCATTGTTAGTATTGGCTATTTTAAATATCCGTCAAAAAAAGCATGCGATTTTACGCAACTTTCCTGTAATAGGTTATTTGCGTTATCTTCTTGAATCAATACGGCCGGAGATAAGACAATACTTTTTTGAATCAGAGCTGGACGGAAAACCTTTTAGCCGGCGGCAACGGTCCATCGTCTACCAGAGAGCAAAAAATGAAAAAGAAACGGTGGCTTTTGGTATGCAGGCAGACCCTAATGCGCCCGGTTTTGAGTGGGCTGCGCATTCGGCGTATCCAAAAACTTTGCATGAAAAGGATTTGACGGTATTGATTGGCAACCAATATTGCCTGCAACCATACAAGGCAAGCATTTATAATATTGGTGCAATGAGCTATGGCGCCCTCAGCAAAACAGCCATTATGGCGCTGAACAAGGGTGCAAAACTGGGTGGCTTTGCCCATAATACAGGAGAAGGTGGCATAAGCGAATATCATCTTGGCGGTGGCGATCTCATTTGGCAAATCGGTACAGGTTATTTTGGGTGCCGCGATGAAAAGGGAGAATTCTATCCGCTTGCATTCCGCAAAAATGCATTGCGCCCGCAGGTAAAAATGATTGAGCTAAAATTATCGCAGGGTGCCAAGCCCGGGCATGGCGGCATTCTGCCTGCATCAAAAAATACAGAAGAAATAGCTGTCATAAGACAGGTGCAGCCTCATACCGTAGTGCATTCGCCCGCAGCACATTCGGCATTTAATACGCCGGAAGGAATGGTGCAGTTTCTTCAATTACTCAGGGAATTATCAGATGGCAAACCGGTTGGCTTCAAAATATGTATTGGCGATAAACAGGAATTTATTGATATCTGCCAGGCCATAAAAAACTCCGGTTGCATTCCCGATTTTATTTCAGTTGATGGTGGTGAAGGCGGCACCGGCGCTGCCCCTTTAGAATTTACCGATAACCTGGGTATGCCGTTATACGAAGCCCTCGCTTTTGTAAAGCGGGCCTTGGATGAATACGGCTTGTCAGGCAGCATTAAAATAATTGCCGCGGGTAAAATAATTACGGCATTCGATATACTTAAGGCAATAGCGCTTGGTGCATCTGCCTGTTATAGTGCAAGGGGAATGATGTTTGCGTTGGGGTGCATACAGGCACTGATATGCGATTCCGGCAGATGCCCCGTTGGCGTAGCCACACAAAACCCGGCTTTATATAAAGGCCTGGATCCTGCCGACAAAGGCGTGCGGGTTTTTAATTATCATTTAAATACCATTAAAGCAACCAAAGAACTGATGGGCGCCTGCGGATTTGCACGCATTGAAAGCGTTCATGCCGCAAAGTTTTTTAGAAGAACAGACGCTCAAACAACCAGGAGCTTTGAAGAAATATATTTCAAAAAAATAAACGAGTTTAAACAACAACAAAATTTTGAGCCACAGTTAAATTAAAACAAAATGAAGAAGATAAAAGACACGCTTGTTTTAAGACAAGATGATTATGCATTATTGATTTCCTATCTGAACCATGCCCGCAGAAATTCAAGTATTGACAGGCAGAATGCAGATGAGCTTACCGCTGAATTAAAGAAAGCAACCCTTGTGGGCAATGCTGACTTTCCACCCGATGTGGTTGGGTTAAATTCTAAAGTCCGGATAAAAACAGACGATAAAAATGAGGAAATGGAATTGATGATCGTTACGCCTGATAAAGCAAATATCAAAGAAAAAAAAATCTCCATCATGGCGCCAATAGGAACGGCTTTAATTGGTTTCCGGGAAGGACAAAAAGTAAAATGGAAAGTGCCATCGGGCCATAAAACATTTACCATTTTAAATGTTATGAATGATTATAACGGAAACCCTACATAACAAACTGTTATCGGACGTCTATCTGCAGCGGGCAGAACTCAAATATCGCCCAGCAGCGGACCGCGCAAAGCTGTTCAATATTGAACAGCTTTTGCTTTGTTATGTAATACAAAAATTTAATTAATAGTTTACGGCAAGCTCTGCAAAGGGTTTAAGAACGGTATAAACAAACATAGCTTTCGTCTCATATATTTTAATTTAAACACTATCTGTATTTAAAATGGGATGCATATCTATGTACATATATTTACGATTTAATATAAATATTTAAAAAATATTATTCTCTTATATCTGTCTATTGTTTTATTCAGGAATTTAATTATAGCCTAATAATTTTAGCAAGCAGGGATAGAAAAGTTAATTGCTGTAACCTTGTAAGACCTTCTTTAATTAAAATTCTGTACCTGATGAAACAAAATTTTACGCTTGTTTTTCTGTTACTGGTATTATTTCTTGCAGGCTTCCATGAAAATTTAAAAGCACAATCTGTCTTAAATCCTAATGACCCTATAATCAATTACGATCCGCAAAACCCACCCACAGAACCGCCTTACGGCCAGATAGGTAAATGGGTGAGAACGAAAAATGTATCGTGGAATTCAGATTCTTATAAGGCTTACATCTACGAAGGCTCTTGTTTTCGCTTAAAATTTCCCAAATCCTATAACCCCACAGCCAACGACAGTAAAAAATATCCAATGGCAATTGTGTTTCATGGCGGCGGCGAAAGCGGTCCTGTTACCGATAATGAAACACAACTATATCATGGCGGCAAGCCATATATGGATGCTGTTGATAACGGAACATTTGACGGATATGTTTTGTTCATGCAAAGCCAGGGGTTCTGGGGAATTACTTCTTATCAAAGGATAATTGACATTATCGATTATATGGTTGAATACAATAAGCTTGATCCTTTTTGCATGAGTGTAAACGGCTTGTCTTCCGGGGGGCAGGCATCGTGGGATATGATTCTTAATTACCCTGATTATATAGGCGCATCGTTACCCATGTCTAATGTATCTATCGGGTATAAAGAACCTTCGGTAGTAAACAAACTAAAGTTTACTCCTATATGGAATTTCCAGGGAGAACTTGATGGTTCGCCTTCACCTTCCACCGCGCAACAGGTGCGTGATGCCATGGTTGCCGCTGGTGCAAATTATCGTTATTCTGAATATGCCAATACAGCGCACAGCACCTGGGACAGGGCATTTGCCGAACCCGATTTCTTTCCGTTTATGTTAAGAGGATATAGTTCAAATCCCTGGGTTTTATATGGCAGGACCGGGTTTTGTACCGGTGATGCCATAAACGTTACCATTGGCGTTGCGCAGGGTTTTGATAAATATGAATGGAGAAAAAACGGCAACCCTATTGCCGGCGCCACCGGCAATACAATTACAGCAACTTCATTCGGCATTTATGAGGCAAGGGTTTTAAGAGGCACGCTATGGTCTGACTGGTCGCGCATTCCCGTGAATATACATATAACACCGCCCACAAAAGCGCCACCAATAAAGGTTTCAGGTTTAATGAGTAATGTAATTGTTTCCGGCAATGGTAAAGATTATGTAAACCTTGAAATACCCGACAGTGGTTATACGAGCTATGCCTGGAAGAAAGCCGGCAGCAACACTGTGCTTGGAAC
>JAEWJV010000434.1 GCA_023386395.1 Bacteroidota bacterium | reverse complement strand
CTGTAGCCCCAGTTGCCACGATAACCAATCATGCCGCCGAAATTCTTATTATAAAATTTTGAATTAAAAACATAACCATCATATTTATTCTTATAATCCTGTGCGCCTTTATACGAGCCGTAAGCATTCCAGCTAAAACCATTTTTTGTGCCGGCGATGTTGCCATAAAAGCCGCGTAATGCATTATTGGTTTGATATTCACTTAGAAAGTTTGCCTTGATTGTTCCTTCCGGCGCCGGCACCTGCGATTGAATATTGATAACACCCGCCAACGCATCGCTGCCATACATTAAAGATGCCGGGCCTTTTAGTACTTCAACACGCTGAACACTGTAATCATCAATTTCAATTCCATGTTCATCGCCCCATTGCTGGCCTTCCTGCGGAATATTATCGTTTATAGTAAGTACCCGGTTGTAACCCAGGCCGCGTATAAACGGTTTTGAAATTGCCGGCCCGGTTGTAACAGCATTTACACCCGGTACCAGTTTGGTTAATACATCAATAGCATTGGTGGCTGTAGTATTTACAAAATCCTGTCGCTTAATAACAATTACCGGCTGGGGATTTTGTTTAATTAATGTGGCTGATGAAACACCTGTTACAGTTACGGTTTCATTTTCTACTGCTGTTTCATTTAATATAAAATCTTTTTGAGTGGAATTTCTTAAATCAATTACTTCCGCGCTGGTAGAAAAACCAATATAAGAAACTTCTATAAGATACTTACCCGGCGGAATATTGTTTACCTGGTAAGTACCATCCTGTTTGGAAACAACACCTTTATTTATATCATGAATAAGGATAGATGCACCCGCCAAAAAAGCGCCCGTTTTAGCATCGGTAATTGTTCCTGAAAGCGAAGTTGTTTTTTGAGCGTTGCAATACGACAACGCGCCTGATAATAATATTGTATATAATAACTTGTATTTTAAGTGAAACATTGCTTAAGTTTTAGAAGATTGATTAATGCATCAATCCTGGTAATGAAAATTGTTAATCAGAAAAACACTTAAGCAAAAATAGGAGGGTCTGTTCCGGATGAACTTTCAACAATGGAATTATATACAGATAAAACATAGTGATAAAAAGCAGTGATGCGATGTTCAGGTGTTATAATTTCAATTTTGCTTACAAAAGCATCGCTGTCTTTTGCAAGCTGAAAATCGCATATACTGCAGGAGAAGTTTGCTTTTACATCTGTATCGCTGTTATCTGCCTGATGATGATGGCAGCCTGAAGAAATTTCGTGCGTATGTAAGGCTTTTACTGCATGCACAAGTACTAACAGCGTAAGAAAAACTATAGCACTCGTTTTTTTTAAATATGATGCGCGCAATAAATTCATCGGGACAAAAGTAAAGCAACTAAAATTTACAACAATGTTGCAAATTTTAATTATGGTTAAATTCCTTTAACAGCTTTATACAAACCGAATATTAGCTCTTTTATTTATCCGCTGTGAGCTCTTTTAGTTTTTTCCACATTTCAGGAATGCGTTTTATCCATACAAGTTCTTTCCGCTTGGTTTGCGCATCAATTGCAGGTGTGCCAAAATAAATTCTATCACCATCAAGTGAAGAAGGAACGCCGCTTTGCGCAAACACCACCGCATTCTCACCAATAGTTAGTGTTTTACTTACGCCAACCTGCCCCCACAGTATAACGCCGTCTTCAATAATGCAAGCGCCTGCAATGCCTACCTGCGCAGCAAATAAACAATTGCAGCCAACATTTGTATCGTGGCCAATGTGTACAAGGTTATCCATCTTTGTTCCTTTACCTATGCGTGTTGAAGCGGTAACACCTCTGTCTATGGTGCAGTTGGCGCCAATCTCTACATAATCTTCTATAATAACATTGCCGCAACTCTGCATTATCTTATACCACACTTCGCGCTTCTTTTTTGTATTGTAATAAAAAGCATCACTGCCTATTACTGTTCCAGACTGAATGATAACGTTATTGCCAATCTCTGTATAATCCATTAAAGTAACATTGGCATAAATAATACAGTTGTTACCAATCTTTACATCTTTACCAATAAATACATTTGGCATTATCACTGTGCCTTCGCCTATAACTGCATTTTCATTTTGCAATTTTTTTGCGGGGTTCAGCGGACGGAAATGATTTGCAATTTTTAAATAGGCTTCGAATGGTTCCTGTGTAACAAGTAAATTTTTACCGGCAGGTACAGATACATCTTTTGTATTAATGATGATGTGTGTTGCTGCACTGTTTAAGCTTGCTTCATAATATTTTGGATGATCAACAAAACATAAATCACCTTCTTCCACTTTATGTATTTCATTTATGCCGTAAGCCTGCGATGCAGCGTTGCCAATTATTTCAGCGTTTATCAGTTCTGCAATCTCATTTAAAGAAACAGGTTGAGGAAACTTCATTGAATTAATATTTAATGCAGCAAAGTTAAGTTGTAGTATATGGCTTACTGCATGTTTATAAGTTTTATAAATTGATTTTAAGCTTTGAAAATTTACTTTTTGATTTTTGATTTCTGTTTTTTATTTAAAGCAATTCACATCAATAAAAAAAATTGTGCATAAAATTGTTTGAAAATTTTTTTGTGCAAGTAAAAACTATATCTAATATTGTGTAGGGAATTTATTTTCCCAGTTACTTACTAACCCATATATATACAAGGTCCCCCGATAAGTCGGGGGATTTTTTATTGTTATGTTCCGCTACTTCATCATATATAAACCATATAAAACTTTATCTCAATTCACTTCATCAATTGATAATAAAAAAACATTAGCTGATTATTTTACTGTTCCAAAAAATGTTTATCCTGTTGGCAGGTTAGATGAAGACAGCGAAGGTTTATTGATATTAACCAACGATGCAAAACTTAATCACCGGTTATTAGATCCTGCATTTGAACATGAGAGGGAATACTGGGTTCAGGTTGATGGCGCAATAACCGATGGAGCTGTAATGCAGATGCAGCAGGGATTACAGATCAATATAAAATCTTCATTGCATCAAACAAAAACAAGTGTGGTAACTATATTTGATGAGGCGCCCGCAGTTGCTGAACGTGTGCCACCGGTTCGCTATCGTGCAAACATTCCAACATCATGGGTAAAAATAATTTTACGCGAAGGCAAGAATAGGCAGGTAAGAAAAATGACGGCAAAGGTTGGTTTTCCAACGCTACGTTTAATCCGCCACCGCATTGAAGACATTACTTTAAATGATATGAAGCCGGGCACGATGATAGAACTTTCGCAAAAATCAATTTATAAAAAACTGTTTCATGGAAGTGTATGAAGTGTGCGATGAAATGTATTGGATCACAACAGATGTTTCCAAACTTGATGTTAACGTTATACATCAGTTTCTTTCAAAAGAATCTTATTGGGCGCAAGGTATTCCCATGCATGTAATTGAGAAAGCAGTTAAAAATTCTTTATGCTTCGGATTGTTTTATAAGGATGCGCAAATTGGATTTGCAAGATTAATAACCGATAAAGCTACGTTTGCCTATTTGGCTGATGTGTTTATTATAAACGAATACAGAGGTAAAGGATTATCAAAGTGGCTGATGAAAACAATCCAGGCACATCCTGAATTGCAGAATTTGAGAAGATGGCTGCTCACTACAAACGATGCGCATGGTTTATATGAGCAGGTTGGGTGGACTAAAGTGCCTGATGATTATGTTTATCGTTTTATGATGCAGCATAATCCCGATGTTTATAAGAATATGGAATAAAAATCGAAAAGGCGTCCTGAGTATTGAAATTCAGGACGCCCTTTCGATTTAGTTTGCTTTAGCTGTCATACGAATTATTTCTGCAGCTTACATAGCAGCAAGCTGAACCTTTTGCGTAAGCTCTACAACATTTTCACGGAACAAGCTATCTGTATCCATAAGATCTTTTACGGTTTGGCAACTGTGTATAACTGTTGTATGATCCCTGCCGCCAAAATGTTCGCCAATAGTTTTTAATGAGTTTTTAGTAAAGGCTTTTGCAAGGTACATGGTTATTTGCCTGGCCTGTACAATTTCACGTTTGCGTGTTTTCTGCAGCAGTTTATCATAAGGCACTGCAAAGAACTCACAAACCATTTTTTGAATGGCGTCAATCGTAATTTCTTTGCTGCTGGTGCGTATAAAATTGCGCAGCACTTTCTTTGCAAGGTCAAGGTCTATTTCCCTTTTATTGAGTGAAGACTGGGCAAGCAAAGAAATCATAGCGCCTTCCAGTTCGCGTACATTATTACTGATATTATACGCTACGTATTTTACAACATCTTTTGGTAATTCAAGGCCATCAT
>JAEWJV010000392.1 GCA_023386395.1 Bacteroidota bacterium | reverse complement strand
TTCCAGTTCACTGTTCGAGGTATCTTTATTTAATGTATTATATATAATTGCATAATCTCCGCCCACATCTTCTTTTTGAATAAAAATGCTTTTAACGTCAAGCTCAGCAATCATTTCAATGGCATCTTCATCCAGCACGGTATCGCGTTCCATCACAATTTCGTTACGTTCGATGGAAACTACTTCACCGGTATCTTCATCCACGAAATCTTCTACCCAGGTCCTTAATACACGGGCTGCTAGTTTTTTACCAACATAAGCCTGTAAAGTTTTTTTATCAGCCTTTACTTCATCGGCCATTCCGAAAAGTTCGAGAATATCTTTATCGGTTTCATAACCGATAGAACGCAATAAAGTTGTAACCGGGAATTTTTTCTTACGGTCTATGTAAGCGTACATTACATTATTAATGTCTGTAGCAAATTCCATCCAGGCACCCTTGAACGGGATTACCCTTGCAGAGTAAATTTTTGTACCGTTGGGGTGAACAGACTGGCCGAAGAATACACCGGGTGAACGGTGCAACTGGGAAACCACCACGCGTTCTGCACCGTTGATAACGAATGTGCCGCGGGGCGTCATATAAGGAATATTTCCAAGAAATACATCCTGAACGATGGTCTGGAAATCAACGTGCTCTTCATCGTTGCAGCTTAAACGCAGTTTTGCTTTAAGCGGAACAGCATAAGTGAGGCCGCGTTCCATACACTCTTCGATGGTATCACGTGGCGGATCGATAAAATAATCCAGGAATTCCAGCACGAAAATGTTGCGAGTGTCAGTGATAGGAAAATTTTCCTTAAACACTTTAAACAACCCTTCGTTGTTACGTTTATCAGGCGTGGTTTCTAACTGGAAAAAATCTCTGAATGACTCTAATTGAATATCTAATAAATCGGGAGACTCAGCAAGGTTTTTTGTTTTACCAAAGCTGACTCTGTTTTGCAATTTAGTTGATGACATATCTTAATTGATAGTTTTTCCGGAAAAATAAAATGGGATAGAACTTACGGGTTCTTAAGGCATTAAAAAGCAAACAATTAATTAACCTCACTGCCGCTTTTAGCCAACTGCCCAAATAAAGGACGGCAAAGGTAAGTATAATACTGAAAATGAAAGTAAAATTTTAAATGTGGAATGAATCCACGAAGTTAAAAAAATTATAATTAAAATTTCATGAAGGCAATTAAAACTTTTGAAGTAACCTGTCTTAATCTTAAAGCAAAATCTTTTTTCTTCAAATGGGCTATCAACCAAGTATGCATATCAATATTGTTTATACCGAAGCAAATTATAGATGGCAGCATTTACAAAAAAGGCCTGCCCTAAAAAGAGCTGGCCGTTGCTAACCTATGAAAAACACCTAGTTAAATATGATTAAAACCGCTGATTGGGTTTTCGTTTACTACTCGGTTTATTTGGCTTATTGCTGGAATTATTTTCCTTTTTTGGGCGCTGTACCTGGTTTTGAGCCGGTTTACCTTGTGATTGCTTTTGCTGGCGGTTTCTAAGCTCATTTCGCAGGGCATTATTAAACTGTTTATCAGTAGAGTAAACTTTATTTACACGCTGACTATTGTTTCCCAAAACCTTTTTAAAGTTTCCTTTATAACGCTCCTTGATTTCAACAACCTTCTTTTCGAATGCAACTTCATCATCAGGGTATCGGCTTCTTGCCTGCCTGATCTCGCTAACATAGTTATTATATACGGGCCAAAAACTTTGCGCTTCCTGCGGTGTGAGATTTAATTCGCGGGTCATATAACCCATCTTTACCACTTCCACCCTGTTATTATCATCTCTATCAGAAGACTGCGCAAGGCAAAAATAACTATGAAAGCATAAAAACAACAATAATGTAAATATTTTTTTCATGATTCTCATCTTTATATACCTTCTTCCTTTTTTAGCCCCTCTCCTTCATTTAAATACTGCTGTATTTCATTGTCAGGTATATCTTTTATAAGGATCTGTATGTCTGTATTTTGATTTTGAGGCTGATAATCTGTACCTACACCCGTAAAAACAGCCATACTGCTATTTTCATTAAGGTATGATTCAATTTCAGAATCGCTTATATCTGCCAATTGCTGCTGGATATCGGCTTTTGCTGCGGCAGCAACAGGCTGCGTGGTTTGTACAGGTTTTGTATTATCACCCGAAATAAAAAAATATCCGCCCCCGAATAAAACAGCGCCTATGCAGGCTGCAGCCGCATAATTTATCCATCTGCGGGATTTACTGCCAATAGAAATTATTTTAGCTGATGGCTCGTTTTTGCCCGCATGGCTTAAAGGAACAAGCTCATCAAAATATTTTGCAGGCAGTGAATACACATTTTCCTTTGAGATGGTATTTAATAAAGGAGCGATTTCTTCCATTTCTTGCCTTACATCATCTTTTTTTTCAGCTTTTATTCTTTCAATTATATTGTTTGCAAATTCATCAAAGTACCCGTCAGGAACTGCAAAAACCTCTCGTTTATGGCCTTGCAACTGCAGAGAAGGAGCATTTATTTTATCAAGAATTATATCGGGGAGATTTTCGAAATAATTTTCAGGCACGGCATAAGGACTAACCGCAGGTAATTCGTTCACAAAAATATTAGCTATTGCGTGGGAAGAAAGATTACTAAAATAACCTTCCGGCACCGAATAATAATTTTTGTTGTTTGCCTGTATCAATGTTGCAGCACCGGCCTCTTTTAATTCATTCAATATGTTAATGTTTGTCTGCATCACTTTTTTTTGACCCCTGTATAGCTAAACCGTTTAATTATTTTTAATGAATTCCTCTATTTTTTTTACTGCATGATGGTAACTCGCCTTCAAAGCCCCTTCGCTGGTTTCTAAAACCCGGCTCATTTCCTCGTAAGGCATTTCATCATAATATCTTAAATTAAAAACAAGTCGTTGTTTTTCAGGCAATTGCTGTATAGCCAATTGTAGTTTCCATTCCAGCCGGTTAGCGTCGAAGTTCTTATCTGCTACAACCTTGTTGGCCAGCCCGCTTTCAACATCGCTGAGGCTAATAGTACTTTTTTTCTTCTGCTGTTCAAGAAATGTAAGGCTTTCATTAGTTGCTATACGATATAACCATGTATAAAGCTGGCTGTCTTCCCTGAAGTTTTCGAGGCCATTCCACACCTTTATAAAAACGTTTTGCAGCACATCATTGGCATCATCATGATCTATTACCATTCTGCGAACATGCCAGTATAACTTCTCCTGATACTTTTTAATAATAGCTGTAAATGCCCTTTCCTTTGTATCCGGCTGCCTGAACTGATGTAACAAATCCCTATCTTCAATTTGCATGCAGGGTTATTTTAAATAAAAAATTTAAAACCTGTTTGTTTGATAAAGCCTTGATTAAAAAGTTTAATAACAATAATGCTAATTAATTTAAAACGGCATTCTGCGCTTTAATCAGTTCTTCGTCTTCCTTAATCTTAAGTTCCCATTCCCATGCGGTACGCATCATATCATCAAGGTCATATTTAATATCCCAGCTCAAGGCTGATTTCGCAAGATCGTTGTTAGCATAAATAGCCACCACATCTCCCGGCCTTCTTGGGCCTAACCTGTAATTTAACTTTCTGCCCGATATTTTTTCAAACGCTGCTATAGCTTCCAGCACTGTTACGCCATTACCGCTTCCTAAATTAAATATCTCGCAGGCAGATTCATTCTTTTTATTGATGAGGAATTCCAAAGCAAGCGTATGTGCATGCGCAATATCGCAAACATGAATATAGTCGCGGATACAACTGCCATCACGGGTTGGATAATCTGTACCGTGAACCGTCATTTCCTGGATTTTACCGATAGCACATTGTGTAATGGCGGGAACAAGGTTCTGTGGCCTTCCCAAAGGCAGTTCGCCAATATGTATGGAAGGATGAGCGCCAACCGGGTTAAAATAACGCAGCAATATGGTATTGCAGGCCTGCACTTTTGAAAAATCTTCTACAATCGTTTCACCCATTTGCTTGGTAGCACCATAGGGAGATTCTGCTTTTTTTGTGGGGGAAGATTCTGTTACGGGTATTTTACCGGGGTTTCCATATACAGTGCAGGAAGAAGAGAACACAAAATTCGGAATATTAAATTCCTTTACACATTTAAGGATATTTACGAGAGAAAACAGATTGTTTTCATAATACATTAATGGCTCTGCAACGCTTTCGCCAACTGCTTTATAGGCTGCAAAATGGATAATGCCCTGTATATCTTCATTTTCCTGGAAAACGGCACGGGTTTCATCAAAATTTTTAAGGTCAACATTATAATTTTTGATTTTTGTACCCGTAATTTTTTCAATGCCATCAAGCAGGTAAGTGCCCGAACGTGAATTATCGTCAATCGAAATTACTTCATAACCATTTTCCAGTAAATCAACTACGGTGTGCGCACCAATATAGCCGCAACCTCCTGTAACCAGTATTTTTTTCATAGTAAAAAATATGGTTGCAAAATAAGGAAACTAAGCAGAAAAGAGATGGAAGAACCAATATAATCCTGCCGCTAACAGTGCACTTACAGGTATGGTTAATATCCAGGCCCAAACGAGGTTTATAGTTATGCCCCAGCGAACAGCGCTTAAACGTTTGGTGGCGCCAACACCTACTATGGAGCCTGCGATTGTATGCGTGGTACTTACAGGCGCCCCGAGATTAGCTGCCGTAAACAATGTAATAGCGCCTGCAGTTTCGGCCATCACACCTTCAAGCGGAGTAACTTTTGTAATTCGTGAACCCATTGTTTTCACAATTCTCCATCCGCCGCTCATAGTGCCAAGGCCAATGGCTGTATAACACATAAAAGGTACCCATGAAGGTATCTGGCTAATATCAGGAATCACATTTTCAGCTACCATAGCAGCGCCGATAATTCCAATAACTTTTTGCGCATCACTTCCGCCATGCCCAATACTAAAAGTGGCGGAAGAAACCAATTGCAGCCGCTTATACAT
>JAEWJV010000316.1 GCA_023386395.1 Bacteroidota bacterium | reverse complement strand
GAATACTGGCTTAGGTATTTGTTCTGGTGAATACGTAATTTTTCTTGATAGTGATGACCTGCTTGAAAATTTTTGCTTGGAAAATCGGGTTAAGTACTTTCAGAAATATTCCCATCGAGATTTTCTTGTATTTCCAATGGTTTTTTTTTGGGATTATAAAGATAATATTAAGGGACCATGGAATATTGACAAAAAGGACAGTGATTTGATAAGATTTTTGCGAATAGATGCAATCTGGTCTATTACAGGCCCTATTTACAAAAAACAGATTTTATTTGAAATGGGTGGTTTTAATGAAACGCTTACGTTCTGGCAAGACTATGATTTGCACCTGCGGCTTATTCTTTCGGGTAAAAAGTATAAAAAATTTTTAAACGGGAAACCTGATTCGTATTATAGACAACACAGTATTGATAGTATTGGAAGTTCTACACCATTCGTTTCCTCTTTGGAAACGCTCAAGAAAAGAATAGACTTTTTTGAAAATATTGTTCAGTATATTCAAGACAATCATATCTGCCTCAACAAAATGGAACGTCGTGCACTTTGGTCAACAGTGGGTTTTTTTAATAGTTGTTATCTTTTTGTTCATCACAATCATAGACTTTTCAAAAAAGCTTATTCAACCCAATATAGAAAGTGTAGAAAAGAAATGTATTATGCCAAAATAAACTACATGCATGATTTTCTATTGTATATAAGAAGGCGAGGAGCAATACACAGAATTTATGTTGTCTATAAATGGTTATTCCAAAAATATCTTCTGGACTATAATATTTTTACAGAAAACACTTTGTTGAAAACATTTGAGGAATTAAACATCCGAAAAATGGATATATAATTACTTTATTGTTGAATAAGCTTTTTTATATTTAATGAAGCCGCTCGCTGTCATTATCCCCGCTTATAAAGCAACTTTTTTTGATAAGGCCTTACAGTCGTTATCAAACCAAACTGATAAAAACTTCACCGTTTACATTGGCGACGATTGCAGCACCGAAGACCTGGAAGATATCGCAAAGCAATACAAAAGCAAACTTGACATTCATTATACCAGGTTTAAAAATAACATCGGTGCGAAATACTTAGTGCACCAGTGGAACCGCTGCATACAACTAACAAAAGGTGAGCCCTGGTTCTGGCTTTTTTCTGATGATGATATTGCTGACGCAAATTGTGTAGAAACTTTTTATAGAACCATAGCGGAGGATAATAATAAGTTTGATGTGTATAGGTTTGATACGAGAATTATAGACGAACATGATGATGTTCTTGGAGATTCTCCCGAAAGCCCTTTTGTTGATTCAAGTTATAATATGGCTGTTGAAATATTGATGGGAAAAAGAGGCAATTCTATGCCGGATCATATTTTTTCCAGGTATATTATTGAAAAAAATGAAGGGTTTGTTTATACCGATTACGCCCAGGCTGCTGATTGGGCAACATCAATTCTTTTTTCTTCGGAGAAAGGCATTTGTACTATGAAGGAGGCCAAACTTAATTGGAGGGTTAGTAATCAAAATATTTCAGGTACAGCCCGTAGAAACAGGAGGAATTTATTGAAAGGCCATCTGCAATTTCTAAACTGGGTATTAAATCATTTCAGTAACCTGGGAAACGGACACGGATATAAACAGGTGAGAGATGCATCTGTATGGAATTTATCTCATGTTGTAAACACGCACTATAAAGGGTTATCTATTTATAACTTTACGGATGTTTATATTTTTTACAAAAAGATTCTTAACCCTCTAAAAGCTTTTAGAAAAACATTAAGATTGTATTTACACCGTTAAGATGCCACCTAAAGGACCATTTTATTTATCAAAATAAAGCAAAAGAATTGCCTTTTTTTTCAGTGATAATACCAACTTATAATTCAGCAAAAACATTAAACGTTGCCCTGGACAGTATAATGCAACAAAGCTTTACAAACTTTGAAGTAATTGTGGTGGATGGTAGTTCAAAAGACGATACTTTGGATATAATTAACCGATGTGCCGATAGCAGAATAAAGGTGTGGAGTGAACCGGATAAAGGCGTTTTTGATGCAATGAATAAAGGCATTAAGAAGGCATCAGGAGAATGGCTCTATTTTTTAGGAAGCGATGATTATTTGTATGACAATAATGTGTTAGGTGATGTAGACCGGTTTGTTGAAAGCAATCCTTGCACTGTATTATATGGAAAAGTTATAAGTACGCGATTTGGAGGCGAATATGGCAGTGCTTTCGATATTAAGGATTTGTCAAAAAAAAACATTTGCCACCAGGCCATTTTTTTTAAAAAGGATGTATTCAATAAAACAGGAAAATTTAACCTGCGCTATAAAACACAGGCAGACTGGGATCATAATATGCGTTGGTTTTTTTCAAAAAGGGTAACACATATTTTTTTTAACCGGATTATTGCAGAGTATTGTGATGGCGGTATTAGTGCTGGAGGAGATGCACTGTTTGAGCAGCACCGCATTATTAATTATGTGCGTCATGCCGGCAATAAACTGCCGGTTAAAAGAAGGCTGCAGCTTTTAAAATATGCCTGGCACAGAGCACGGAAGCAAAACAAATCGGGATTATTGCCTTATATATTGAAAACTGGTTTTACTACATTGTTGCAATGGTAAAAGTTTCTGTTATCATACCTAATTATAATCATGAGCGTTTTCTTCAGCAGCGTATTGAATCAATTTTAAATCAAAGCTATAAGGATTTTGAGATGATTTTGCTGGATGATTGTTCAACTGATAACAGCGTTGACATTCTCAATCAATATAAAAGACATCCGCAGGTAAGCCATATAATTGTTAATGAAAAGAATGGCGGCAGTACATTCAAACAATGGCAAAAGGGTGTAGCATTAGCAGTCGGAGAATATGTTTGGATAGCAGAAAGTGACGATTATGCTGCGGAATGTTTTTTGGAAACAGCAGTAAAAAATTTAGAAAACAACAGGCAGGCAGGACTTTTCTTTTCAGATTACCATGTGGTAAATGAAATTGGTATATTGATAACACCAAAATTTACTTACAGGCAAAGCATGTCGGAGTATTTCAGCAATCAGCCTGTAATGAATGGGAGAGTATTCGCCGAGGAATATTTATTTATTGACAACTGGTTGGTAAATGCTAGTGCTGTGGTTTTTAGAAGAGCATTTTTTTTGTCAGCGGGCACCTCATACACTGATTATAAAATTGTAGGCGACTGGCGAATGTGGATAGATATTTGTTTGCAGGCTGATGTAATATTCTGTAATAAAAAAATTGATTTTTTCCGTTCGCATACCAATACTGTACGATATAAAACCACATCAATATTAGCTAAGGAAGCAATACTCCTATACAAATATATTCTTACCAAAACTTCCAATCAGCATACAAAGGCTTTTTTAAAAAATAGGATATGTGAACTATGGTTTAAAAGCCTGGCGGCAAATAAACAGTTCAGGCCGAATGTCAAATTGATAGGTTCTATACATACAACCGATCCTCTTTTTTTTATGCGCGCCAGCAAGCGGTTAATAAAAAATGCATACTTAAGTTTAAAATATTAACAATGAAACATATCTTGTTTATTGCTTATGATGCAAAAAGAGCTGGGTCTGGTATTTTATTATTGAATCTTGCTAAAGCTATAAAAGAAATTACATCTTATGGCATAGATTTTTTATTCAGACACGACGGTGATATATTAAATGATTTTAAAGAGGTTGGAAAAGTTGTTTGTGTTAAATATAAGACTGGCATGGCCGGGAAATTGCTGAATAAACTGTTTGATCCCCAAGTTTCCGCTATTAAAAAACTGTTGTTGAAACAGTATGACTGGGTGATAGTTAATACAGTATTAAATGCCGATGTAATTAAACAAATAAGAAGATACCATAAAGGGCGACTGATTTGTTATATACATGAATTAAATGTAGCTATAGATTTTCTTATTTCGTCGTCATCTCGTAAGGATTTCTTCAATCTAGTTGATGTTGTAATGGTGCCATGCTTAACTGTTAAACGCAAAATTGAAGAAATATATCAAGTACAAGCCTCATTAATAAAAATTTTACCTTATTACATTCCGTCGAAAGATTATTCATTAAAAAAATATAATGAGAATAAGTTTATAATAGGAGCTTGCGGCAATGTTGAACTAAGGAAAGGAACAGATGTTTTTGTACAGCTTGCAAAATATTTTAGTGAAAAACATCCTGGTGTACCTGCACAATTTGTATGGATAGGAGGTAATAGTCAATCGCTTGATTATAAGTTATTGCAAGCAGATATAAATAAATGCCGATTGCAAAACATAAGTTTAAGGCCTGCCACCAAGGAAGTTGCATTGCTTTATGCAGGAATTGACCTGTTCGTGCTTGCTTCAAGGGAAGACCCTTATCCGCTTGTAGTATTGGAAGCAGCTGACGCATGCATACCCACTATATGTTTTAGCGAAGCAGGTGGTGCGCCTGAATTTGTACAAGGAACAGGAAAAGTCGTTAATTATCTTGACATAAAACAAATGGCTGCAGGTATATATGATTATTATCTTCAACCTCAATTGAGACGGGCAGATGGCGAAAAGGCGAAAGCAAAATTGGAGGTCATACATCAAGATAAAAAACGTATCGTACAGCAATTTTTTGATATCATAACATGATTTCTGTTATTGTATCATCGTACCAGCCTGGCCTGTTTGCCTCTTTTTCAAATAATATAAGGGTAACCATAGGAAAAGTGCCTTTTGAAATCATTCAAGTTTATAATCCCGGCACAATGGGGCTTGCCAAAGCTTATAATAAAGGCGCAGCCAAAGCAAAATACCCTTATCTCTGTTTTGTGCACGAAGATGTGTTGTTTGAAACAAATGGCTGGGGACAGAAAATAATTGATCATCTTACGAATGATTGCAGGCTCGGTCTGATTGGTATTGCGGGCAGCCGCTATAAGCCTTATATATATTCAGGCCTTGGTTCTACCTGGGGTACTGCCGGATTAAGAATGAATATTATTCAAACCATTGATGGGCAAAGGCAGCATATTATACGAAAGGGATATGATAAAGATATAGAGCCGGTGATTGTTTTGGATGGCTGCTTCCTTTGCACAACAGCCGCAGTATTTGCATCTGTTAAATTTGATGAAAACAGCTTCACTGACTTTCATTGTTATGATATGGATTTTTCCCTTTCGGTAGGCCGGCACTATACCATAGCCGTAATATACGATGTGGTGTTAGAGCATTTATCAACCGGCAGGTTTGATAGGCATTGGCTTGCAGACACATTTGCATTACATCGTAAATGGAACAGGGAGCTTCCACGAAGCATACAGCCGCTTTCAGATAAAGAGTTATATGAGCAGGAAGCCGGTGCCTGGTATTTTTTACTGAAATCCGTTTTGCAATTGAAATACGGATTGAAACAATTTGCACAAATAAACTTTTCTAAAAAATTTATTCGTCTGGTAGGGCTTAAATACTGGCTATGGATGCAGGCAAAGCTACCGCTAAATATATTGCGTTCATATGCACGCGGTGTAGCAGATTAAAATCGTTAGGTTGGGTAATAAGAATATAAATTGTTGCGTAGTTATACCTGTTTACAAGGCGAATCCAGGTTTAAATGAGTTTTTATCGTTTCAACAATGCCTAAGGGTTTTATACAAACATCCGGTGTTGATTGTTGCTCCTGAAAACCTTAATACTGAATTTTATGAACAAGCTGCCAAGGGTGATCTGCAGATAATACGTTTCAACGATACATATTTCAAAGATTTGGCAGGTTATAACCGGTTAATGCTTTCCACCCGGTTTTATGAAAGGTTTATTGAATATAAATATATGCTGCTATACCAGTTAGATGCATGGATATTCAGGGATGAACTGGAATACTGGTGCAATAAAGACTATGATTATATCGGCTCTCCCTGGGTTGGTCATTCCTGGGCTGGGTTTGCTGCCGCGCATTACTCCTTTGTGCGTACTTTATTGTATAAAATTGGATATAGAGACTTTAATCTTGTAGGTAATGGCGGTTTTTCTTTAAGAAAAGTAAAGAGTGTTCTGATCAATTTACATTTCTTTAAAAAGAAGGCAGAAAATTTTAATAGAAACGAGGATGCCTTTTTTTCTTTTTATATTAACTCTTATAATCCTTTTTTCAAAATTCCTTCTTTAAAAACTGCATTGGATTTTGGTTTTGATATCAACCCGGAGCAATCTTTTCACCTCAATAATAACCGGCTGCCAATGGGTTGCCATGCATGGGAAAAAAATTATTCATTCTGGGATCAGTTTATTCCGACTGCTTAAAAAATATGAAACTTCTTTCTTTTCAGCCTTGTTCCTTGTATCAAAATGGAGGTTGCGGCAGGGTGCTTCGAAGGCTCTATGCAGGAAAAGAAGAAGATGTGTTTTCCATATCAGTAAATGCCGCTCATAACAAGGTTAACACAGGAAAAATAAAGGAAGAACAATTGGCTTTATTTCCTCAACAGCAAAAATGGATGCGATGGAAGCTACGAAATATCAATGGTTATTTGCAAAGTAAGTTTATGGCAAGTTTGAACAGGCAACACATACAAAATATTGTACAGAATTATAGTTGTGATGTTATTCATACAGTAAATCATGGTGCTTACTCTGCAAGTTTGTGTATGCCGGAATTGATAAAAGGCAAACAATTATGGGTTTCGTTTCATGATCATTATAGCTTATGCAGCAGTTTTTCAGATTGTGAAATGCTATGGGAAACTGCAGACAGAAGACTGGTTATATCAGCAGAGTTGGGCAACAGATATATACAGGAGTTTGGCAAAAAAGATTTTGAAATTATAACGGATGGTTTGCTCGAAAACGAGATTGCCAGCCCGAGGCAAACTACAAGTCAGCCTATAATTATTTATTTCGGTGGCCTGTTACATTATGATTACCTGCCGTTATTTAGAGTGTTGGCTAATGCATTGGATGCCATGATCCTGAAGCACGGTTTTGCTTTTAAGTTCATTATAAGAGGCGCGGCCAATATCCGTTTTTTAAATGACCGACTGTTTGAAGTGGAGTATAGGAATGATTTTATATCAGACGAAGCAATTGGCAAAGAATTAAATGAGGCGGCTATTTTATACCTGCCCATAAAGTTTAATAATCCCGCATTTTACTTATACAGCCTTTCCACAAAAATGATAGGCTACTTGGGTGCGGCTGGAAAAATATTGTATCATGGACCAGCGGACAGTGCTGCGTACAGGTTATTGTGTGATAGCAGTTCTGCTATATTATGTACAACTTTAGATGAAGTTGACTTGTATAAAGCCTTGGAAAGTGCTATATGTGAATCAGATCAAATATCAGAAAATGCTAAATTATTAGCGCAACAACAATTTTATTTAAGCTGTATTCAAAGCGAGTTTTGGAAATGAAATTGAAAGCATTTTTTTCAGAATTAAGATTATATACCTGTAATCATATTTTCTCTAAATTTCCTTTCCATTTTTTGCGAAATCTTTATTATAAACATATAATGCTTTTTCATTTTGAAGACGGTGTAAGCATTCATTTAGGTTGTAAATTCCATACTGCAAGACATTTGCAAATAGGTAAAAATTCTGTGATTAATTCAGGTTGTAGAATTGATAATCGCGGTGGAATTAAGATAGGCAATAATGTGTCCATATCCACTGACACGATCATTTTAACTGCCGATCATGATATTAATACAAAAGATTTTGAAGGTCGTACTAAGTTTGTTTTAATAGAAGATTATGTATGGGTTGGTACTGGAGCAATAATCTTGCCTGGTGTTAAATTGGGTTTTGGTTCTGTTGTTGCGGCGGGAGCAGTAGTAACTAAAGATGTATATGCTTTTGAGATAGTTGCCGGTGTTCCAGCAAAAAAAATTGGCGAAAGAATGCATTTGGATTTTACTTATAGTACATATTATAAGCGATTATTTCAATAAGTTATTCAATTTATTTATAAGGGCTTTAAGTTAATTTTTTTCGGCTCAAAGCAGGTTTTATAACTATGAAATCAACTAGCCTAAATACCGATCATTTGCTAAATTCCAAAGAAATCTCCGGCACAAAAAGCATAACGCTTGATGTATTAAGAATAATTGCTGCAATGACTGTTTTTATTCATCATGCTATTATTCAATGGGGGTTTACGGGCTATCTGGATAAAGATTGGGGGCATACTGCAGTAGTTGTGTTTTTTGTATTGTCAGGCTATGTAATTGCATACACTACTTTTAAAAACAGAAGAAGCTGGAAACAATATGCCCAGGCAAGATTGTCAAAATTATATTCGGTGCTTATTCCATGTTTAATCATTACAGGCCTTGTTCAGTTGTATGTAAATTATAATTCCCCCAGCTTGCCTGAAGGCTACAGCCGCGGGGATTCTTTTATACGCTATATTCTTTCCGCTTTATACTTAAATGAAATATGGTTTTTTTCTGCTGCCCCACCAATTAATGGCCCTCTTTGGTCGTTGAGTTTTGAATTTTGGTAGTACTGTTTATGCGGGGTGTGCCTGTATACAAGAAGCACGAAATTTTTTTATTTGTTATTGGCAGGCATTTGCCTCCTGGCAGGCCCTAAAATATTACTGATGTTGCCGGTATGGATGATGGGTTATTTTGCTTACAGGATGCCGGAGGCAGGTATTAGCTACCGGCTCCGGTGGGTTATTGGTATTTTATGTATGCTTATGCCGGTTTTTTTAATGGAGATAATGCCTGCCATGCCATTTACGCTGGGGAGAAAACCGCTGTATTTTGCCAACCAGTTTTTTACAGATTATGTAGTTGGCATCACACTTTCTGCAGGTATCTGGTTATTGCCGAATGTGGATACAAAAAAGGTTATGCACCACAGGCTTAATGCTGCAATGCGCAGTCTTGCAAACCTTACTTTCCCCTTGTACCTGTTGCATGCACCGTTATTTATTCTTTACAGAAGTATACTCGGAACACATAAAGGTAATTTGGCTGCTATGCTTGCTGCGATAATCGTGGTTTTAACGGTGACCTTAGGGATAGGGTATTTCATTAACAAAACCCATATTTACTGGAAAAAATACTTTGCCTTAATCCTGCAAAAAATTACTCCTGAAAATCGCCAGGCTACTTTATCTATAATACCTTAAGCTTAAATATCCCGAAGATTGAAAATTATTTTCCTATGTGGCTCTCTGCAACCCGGCAGGGATGGGGTGGGTGATTATTCCAGGAAACTGGCAGCCGGTTTAATGGCTTCCGGAAACGAAGCGATGATCATCTCCCTGAATGATAAATTTCTGCCATCAGCATGGGTAAAAGAGGTGCAGCGCGATGGGTTAAAAGAGATAACAGCCATCCGTTATTCTGCCGGCATGCAATGGAATGAAAAAATAAGACAGGTCGAAGCACTCATATCTTCTTTCAAACCTGATTGGCTAAGCCTTCAATATGTGCCTTATAGCTTCGATAAAAAAGGGTTGCCATTTTATTTGCCCGGCATATTGTTGAGATTAACGGCAAATTACAAATGGCACATTATGTTTCATGAAACATGGATAGGTATAAGCCCTGCCGCCCCTTTCCTGCATAAAATATATGGTTGTTTTCAAAAAAGGATTGCCGCTTCATTAATAAAATTGCTTAATCCTGTAAGTGTAACGACAACTAATGTTTTATATCAGCTTGTATTAAGTGAAAAAAATATTAACGCTGTACGGCTGCCGCTTTTTAGCAATATAAGCCAGCACGAGCCAAATAAGGAATATATTTCATTTATTGAAAAAGAATATTCGGTTGAGATGAAAGGAAATTCGTTTTATAAACTGGGAGTTTTTGGAACGCTTTACCCGGAATCTAATCTATCTGAGGTTATTCCAAAGTTTTTGGAAAATCAAGAACATGATAAAGAGGTTGCTATTATCATCTTTGGGAAAAACAACCGGCCTGATGAATTGTTGAAATTAAAAAGGAACCTCAAGAACAAGGTAAGTTTTGTTGAACTTGGTGAACTGACTGAAGAAAATGTATCAAGTGTGATGAATGTTTTAGATGAAGCTGTTTTATGTACGCCTTATGAATTTATTGGTAAAAGCGGCGCTTATGCTGCTTTACGATTGCACAATGTTCCTGTTGTAACGCTTTCTTCTTCACCAATCAATAAGTATGAAAATGAAATAAATGCTTATAATAAGCACCTCTTGCAACGCCCGGCTGAAAAATGGAGCGTGCAATACATAAGCCATAAATTTTTTTCCTTATTGAATCAATAAATCATCTTTTGAAATTTTGGCAGGTTCTTGTAAACGTTAGTTGTTAACGGCATGAAGAAAAGAATATTAATTTATTGTACACAATTAATGCCTTCGGGAGGTATTGAAAACCATATTATAGAGTTTTGTAAAAACATGCTCCCGCATTTTGAAATTGATTTACTGGTTGCAAACTTCAAAATGAAACTGCACGAAGAAACTTTAAAAAGGAATTGCAGCAGGGTGTTCTTCATAAAATCAGCCAGTCCCTTAAAAAGGCGTGTTATTTTAATAAAGACTTTGTTGAATCTATCAGTTAAACGATACGATGTTTTGTACACAAACGGAAATGGGGCGAGTGTTTTCTTAGCCGCAAAAATACTGAGGTATAAAAAATGGGTGCTTCATCATCACATGGAGGCCGACCGGTTTTTTTTTCAGGCATTAAATCCAAAATATAAAAAAAGCATGCTGTTGGCTGACCGCGTCATCGCCTGTTCAAATATTAACGCCACTAATCTTAACAGGGAATTGAGAAGGCCTGTTGATACTGTATATTGTTTTTCGCGTGATTTAAGTAATAATAAAAAGATGCGTAAAGACATAACCAGCAGTAACACCCTGTATTTCGGTTATTATGGACGTTTAATACCTGCCAAAGGAATAGATTTGATATGCAGGCTTAGTGAAGACCCGGACTGCAGGAATATTTCTTTTCATTTGTGGGGAACAGGTAACGAATACTCTACATCTTTTTTTAATAAATATCCTAACCTGTCTTTTCATGGTGCTTTTAATAACAAGGAAGAGCTTAACGAGATCGTCAGTTTACTGGATGCCTTCCTGTTATTTACCACGCATGCGGAAGGATTGCCCATTTCTTTGCTGGAAATAATGAGCGCCGGAATACCATGGAT
>JAEWJV010000304.1 GCA_023386395.1 Bacteroidota bacterium | reverse complement strand
CTATCAATATGCCGGGTTATATTCATGAGCTTACAGATTATTTACGGGATTGTTTTAATACACCAAAATCACTCCGGTTTAATTTACAGGTTGAACCGGTTGAGTTGAACCTTTCGTATTGCATGCCGCTGGGATTGATATTGAATGAAGCTATCACCAACGCTATTAAATATGCTTTCCCCGGTAATAAGAACGGTATTATCAATATTGCATTGAAACATATACAGGGAAATAATTTACTATTAAGTATTAGTGATAACGGCATTGGATTACCGCAGAATTTTGATGATGTAAATGCGCAATCAATGGGCATGAAACTGATGCGCGGATTGAGTGAAGATATTGATGGAAAATTTAAAGTAACGGGTAATAACGGAACAACGATAATTGTTGAATTTATATACGACGGATAACCACTTAAACTGTTTGTAATTGCTGAATAGAATTACTAAAAGTACAAGGGAGTGACACAACAAAAGCTTAATAGCTGCAATGCAGCCAGATACATAAAAAATGTTTAAATAATAAGCAATATGAAAGAAAAAATATTGATTGTTGAAGACCAGTTTGTAGAAGCCGATTATCTGCGGCTTATGCTTACGCAGGCAGGCTATAATGTTACAGGTATGGCACGTTCGGTGGTGCAGGCAGTGGAAATGATGCAGGAAGAAAAACCCGATTTTGTATTGCTTGATATTTTTTTAAAGGGTAAACAAACAGGTATAGACCTGGCCAGGCAATTAGCAGCCGTTAATATTCCTTTCGTGTATTTATCAGCTAATTCAAATGAAGATATTTTGAATGAAGCGAAGACTACCGAGCCTTATGGTTTTTTGGTGAAACCCTTTAGGGAAAAGGATTTGCTTGTTACGCTTGAAATTGCACGCTACCGTTACAAGCATAGCCTTGAATCAAAATATAAACAGGAAGTCGAGTTGAAAAAAGAAATAAAAGATATTGCGGGCACATCAACAAACCTGGACCAGGCACTTTTAAAAATTGCAACAGCTTTACAAAAGTATATTCCCTTTGATTACATGGCAGCGGGCTTTGATAATATTGGGCAGCCTTCTTTTCACGGCACTTGCTTTTTGAGGATTGGGTTTAATGAATATCAGCAAATTGGTTTAAATGAATTGATGGCTATCACCGGAAAAAATTTACAGGAGCTTATCGCATTACAATCAGATAGCCCAAAGGAAAGTATTGCAACGGTGTACAACAATAATGATTTTAATAATGTTTGCCGGCAACCTTCGTTAAGAAAATTATTTGCTGAAACTTTCCAGTTAAAGTCGCACCTTGAAATGCCGATGTTTATTTTAAAAGGCAAACCTTTCAGCTTTTGTTTATACAGCAAAATACCTGACGCCTACAATGCCAGCCATATTAATTTATTTGAGAATGCACAAATGCTGCTCATAAACAGCATTGAAATAATGTTGAATAACAAAAACAACATTCAACATAAGGCGAATAAAATAGAGAAAGACGAATTTATAAAAGGATGTGAAGGCATTATCGGCAAAAGCCCGCTGCTTTTAAATGTGCTGGATCATATTGCGCAGGTTGCGCCTTCCGATACTTCAGTTTTAATATTGGGTGAAAGCGGTACGGGCAAAGAAAAAATTGCTGATTGTATTCATAATTTATCAAATAGAAAAAGCAACCCTTTTATAAAAGTGAATTGTGCGGCATTGCCTGCAACACTGATTGAATCTGAATTATTTGGCCATGAAAAAGGCGCTTTTACAGGAGCGCTTGACAAACGGATCGGCAAGTTTGAAAAGGCTAACGGAGGAACTATTTTATTGGACGAGATTGGCGAAATGCCGCTTGAATTGCAGGTGAAATTGCTAAGGGTTTTGCAGGAAAAAGAAATAGAAAGGATCGGCGGAAAGGATACGATAAAAATTGATGTACGCATTATTGCAGCCACCAACAAAAACCTGGAGAAGGAAGTTGCTGAGGCACGCTTTCGTCTCGATCTCTATTATCGCCTGAATGTTTTTCCTATCGAGTTGCCGCCGTTGCGGGAACGTAAAGAAGATATTCCCGCACTGGCTTATCATTTCATGAATTATTATAACACTAAGACCGGCAAAAAATTACATGGCATTGCAGATGATGTTTTAAAAAACATGATGGCTTATAGCTGGCGTGGCAATATTCGTGAACTTGAGCACGTAATGGAAAGAAGTGTGTTGCTTGCAAAAGGAAATATGATTGAAAACATTTTACTGCCCGTAGTGCCAAAAAAACAAGCACAAAATGTAGAAAACAATAATGTAAAAACGATTCATGAGAATGAACGTGATTATATTATCTCCATATTAAAAAAATGCAATGGCAGGATATGGGGAGCCGGCGCAGCCGCAGAAATTTTAAATATCCCTCCCTCAACCTTAAAATCTAAAATGAAAAAGCTGGGGATAAAAAAGGAGTTTATTCAGTAGCATAACAAAGCGCATCAACTGTACTGCACTATACTGCATTTATTTTGAAAGTATTAAATACTTTTGTGTCCACTGCAACCTCAGTATCGCACAGTCATATCCGGAACTCCGGGCAAGCTGTGTTTTTTGAAATTTTTGGGCTATGCCACCACTAAATGCCAAGTCTACATTCTTCGTAATTCCAGATGATGGAAAAACACCGAAATACCATCAGATCATTATCGGGGTAACCAATGCGATCAAAAAGGGCATGCTTAAAAAGGGAAATAAAATGCCTTCTATTAATGAGTTAAGCAATGAACACCTGCTTTCGAGGGTAACCGTTCAAAAGGCCTATGAAATATTGGAACAAAAGGGAATAATCTGCGCCGTAAAGGGGAAGGGATTTTATATCAGCAGTACCGATATTGATGTAAAGTACAAGGTCCTGCTTTTGTTTAATAAAATCAGCAACTATAAAAGGCAGATATATAATTCATTCATTGAAGCATTAGGCACAAATTCCATAGTAGACTTTAAACTTCATTATTCCAATGCCCAGATCCTAAAAACCCTTATCATGGATAACCTTCATGATTATAACTATTTTGTTATAATGCCCCATTTTTATGAAGATGCTGCTGAAGCTTATAATATCATTTTGAAAATACCATCCGAAAAGCTGGTTATATTGGATAAAGATCTTGCTTATGTAAACGACAAATATGCAGCGGTTTATCAGGATTTTAAAAATGATATTGTTGAAGCGCTTGAATCCGGCCTGAGCGTACTGAAGAAATACCGGGAGTTAGTACTCGTTTTCCCGAAAATCGTTTCTTATCCGTCTGAAATTGTAACAGGCTTCAGAAATTTTTGCCTGCAAAACAATTTTCCCGGCCAGGTAATCCATGAAATAAAACCTGGTACAGAAATCTGTCCGGGAATGATTTATATTGTAATTGAAGAAACAGATCTTGTACAGCTTATTAAAATTTGTAACTCTCAAAAATTAAAACCAGGCAGTGATGTCGGTATTATTTCTTACAACGAAACACCGCTGAAGGAAATATTGCTTGATGGTATTACTGTGCTTTCAACAGATCATTCAAAAATGGGTGAAACGGCTGCAAAACTTATTCTCGAAAACAGGCAGGAGAAAATTAAAAATCCATTTACTTTAATTCTTCGTAAATCTTTGTAGTTGCTCACTAATCGCGAAATGATAATGAAACTGATTGCTTTCTTTTTTTTGATGCTGCTGGTTAGCTGTAATCCCAATCAGCCTGCATTATTTGTACAACACCCTGCTTCACAC
>JAEWJV010000228.1 GCA_023386395.1 Bacteroidota bacterium | reverse complement strand
ATGTATAACAGTTTAAATGCCGGGCCATATCCAACTGTGTTTACCAATGTGGCCAGCGAAGTAAGCAACGAGCCGCTGGATAATTTTACCGATAATACAACTTACGGTCCCGGTGCAGGTTTGCCCTCCATGCAATTGTTTGATGCGGGTAGTTACGGCGCTGCCAATACACTGTTTGACAATCAATGGAAAAACATGTATACGAATATTCGCAAATGCAATCTTTTTATAGAAAAAATAACGCCATCTGATTTTGATGAGGCTACCAAAAAGCAAATGATTGCTGAAGCAAGGTTTTTGCGCGCATATTTTTACAAGCAATTAAACGATCTGTATTTTGGAGTGCCTATCATTACCAAAACACTTAACAATGAAACGCAGGGCGATGAAATTTTTTATGCAAGAAATACTTATGAAGAATGTGTTGAGTTTTTACAAACTGAATTACAGGCTGCAGCAGATGATCTGCCGGTTTCTTATACTGGAAAAGATATTGGCCGTGCCACACGAGGTGCTGCTTTAGGTTTAAAAGGTGAAGAAGAATTATATGCAGGCAAATGGCAGGATGCTGTTAATACAAATAAATTGATAATGGATGAAAACAATTACAGTCTATTCCCTGATTATGCCGGTTTATTTTATACGAATAACGAAAATAATGAAGAAGTTTTATTCGATATACAGTTTGCATCTGTTTTAAAACCTAAAGGCATCAATCAATACCAGGGCGTGGTTGATGTGCCCAAAGGCGGTGGCTGGGGTTCGGGCGATCCTACCCAAAATATTGTTGATGAATATGAGTTTACTGATGGTAAAACAGAAGCAGAAGGCTCGGCTATGTTTAATCCTGATAATCCTTATACAAACCGTGAAAAAAGATTTTATGCTTCTGTTATTTATGATGGCAGCACCTGGAAAGGCAAAGTGGTGTATACACGTTTGGGGATTCCGAATAATTCAAATGAAATTAACCTCACAGGCAAATCAGGCAACTGCGGAAGAACAGGATATTTTGTAAAAAAAACACAGGATTCAACCTTACCAAACAATAACGTTACACTTGATGGAAACAATTATATCGTTCTCAGGTATGCTGAAATTTTATTGAATTATGCAGAAGCACAAAATGAATTAAACGGGCCTGATCAATCTGTATATGATGCTGTAAACCTTATACGTGTGCGTGCCGGGCAGCCGCAGTTGCCTGCTGCTTTAAGCAAAGATGATATGCGCAAGCGGATACGCCACGAAAGGCGCATTGAGCTTGCATTTGAGGGGAAATATTTTTATGATATCATACGCTGGAAAACAGCAACAGAGATCTTTAACAACCCTGTTTATGGTATGAAGATCACTGAGCAGAATGGTAAACTGGTGTATGAAAAAGTACCTGTGCGCAACATAAAATTTGATGCAGCAAAAAACTATAAACAACCCATTCCTCAATATGCATTGGATCAGAATACAAAACTTGTTCAGAACCCCGGATATTAAAATTTAATGGAATGAAGATGAAGTTCAGATTATTAATTATGCTTGTTTTCTGTTTATCATGTTTTCAGAAAACAAGCAACGCTCAAACAAAGCCAAACATCATTGTAATATTAGCAGATGATCTTGGTTATGGCAGCCTCGGCTGTTATGGACAGCAAATGATATATACGCCAAATATTGATGCGCTTGCTGCCGGTGGCATTAAATTCACAGATTACTATTCCGGCTCAAGTGTATGTGCACCATCAAGAGAAACAATGCTTACAGGCATGCATACCGGCCACACATTTATACGTGGTAATTTTCTTACGGATGAAAAAGAAGATCCGGCCATACCCTCTGATAAAACGACTCTTGCAGAGCTGTTAAAACAAGATGGCTATGAAACAGCATTGTTTGGCAAATGGGGGTTAGGTGGTGAAGGCCATGGCCCGGAAACGCAGGGATTTGACAGTTCATTCTGTTTTCTTGATCAGATAAAAGCACATAATTATTACCCGTCTTTTTTATATGAAAACGGAAAGAAGATAGAGATAAAAGACAATGCCAATGAGGCCCGTGGTCAATATAGCCATCATCTTTTTGCGGCAAAAACTTTGACATATATCAGCAACAGAAAAAAAGATCAGCCATTCTTTTTATTCCTGCCTTATACGCTTCCGCATGGGGAATATACCTTGCCTGCAGGTGCGCCGTATTCTTCCAAAGACTGGAAAGAGATGTTTAAAATATATGCCACCATGATATCGTTGCTCGACAGTGATGTAGGCAGAATTGTACAGGCTTTAAAGGATAAGGGCTTATTTGAAAACACGCTTATCATCTTCACAAGTGATAACGGCGCCAACCTTGCCTTCGCAAAATTCTTTAATGGCAACGGGCCTTACAACGGAGCCAAATTCGGGTTGAATGAAGGCGGCATACGTGTTCCGTTTATTGCGCATTGGACTGGAAGAATAAAGCCTGGCCAGCAATCAAATCATGTGTGTGCATCCTGGGATATTCTGCCAACAATATGTGATGCAGCCGGAATAAAAAAGGCTTCAAAAATTGATGGTGTTTCTTTTCTTCCTTCGCTGTTAAATCAAAAACAAATAGCGCATAAATATTTATACTGGGAATATTACAACTATAATTATAACTGGGATAAGCCGGAAAATAATTTGCCAAGAAATTATCTCGATAGCCGGGCTGTAAGAATTGGCAAATGGAAAGGCCTGCAGCAAAATATGTATAAAGATAAAAATGCGGCCATTGAGTTATATGATCTTTCAAATGATCCCGGGGAAAAGATAAACCTCGCCGGAAAAAATCCTGAAATTGTAAAACAGGTTCAGCAGGTTTTCAAAGAAGCTTCGCTTCCCGATCCTCCTTTTTTTCCATACACCAATAATTAATCAAATAAATAAACCACAATGAAAAAAATATCATTTACTGTAAAATGTTTGTATGCTTTTGCATCATTATTCCTGCTTTGTTTTTCGCTTCGAAGTGAAGCACAAATGCATATTATTGATGTAAAGAGTTCTGCTGAACTAAAAGATTTTTTTAAGTATTCAAAAGACAGAATTCCATTTATAAGTTCACATAGGGGCGGCCCATTAAAGGATTATCCTGAAAACTGCATTAAAACATTTAATAATACTTTGCTGCATACATGGTCGCTGATAGAAATGGATCCGCATTATACAAAAGACAGTGCTTTGGTTGTAATGCACGATCCAACGCTTGACAGGACTTCAAACGGGCATGGTAAAATATCAGATCATACGTTGGATGAATTAATACAGCTGCGTTTAAAAGATACGGAAGGTAATCTTACCAATGAAAGAATGCCAACATTTGATGAAGTGCTTGAATGGGCAAAAGGTAAAACGATGTTGATGATTGATGCGAAAGAAGTACCAATAGAAGTGCGTGTTAAAAAAGTAAAAGAGCATCATGCTGAAAACAATGCAATGGTAATGGCCTATACGTTGGATGATGCAAAAAAATGTTACGCGCTTGATAAAAATATTATGATGGAAGCCGTATTTATTCATGATAAAAAAACGGTGGATGAATTTGATAAATCAGGTGTGCCATGGGAAAATGTTGTTGTATTTGTAACGCATACAGAACCAAAAGAAGCAGATATATTTGATTACATTCACGCCAAAGGGGCAATGTGTATAAGAGGCAGTTCAAGAACGATTGATAAGGATTTTACAAAAGGTATAATAAAAGACACGGCTACCTTGTATGAAAAATACAGGGAGCTAATTAAAAGCGGCGCCGACATAATTGAAGCAGACCTTGGTATTGAAGCCGGGGCAGGTATAAAACCTTTGCAAAAAATGACCGGCAGCAAAAAGAAATATTTTAAAATAGTAAAATGAATCATCACGTTATAAGGATTATGTTAATCAAACTGTTTGTATCTGTTATCATTTGCCCTGGAAATGTTGTATCTGCAGGTAATATTTATAAAGCCATTTGTAACGATTCGTTGCCACATCAAATATTGATAACGGATCAAAGCCTTAACCGCTTGCTTATAGTTGATGCTAATAAAAGCCAAACAACATGGGAATGGCTTCCAGCCAGGGATGGCATTGATTCAGCTAATGTGGAATGGTTTCATGCCATCAGCGAAGTAAAACCTGTTTTCAATTCAAAATATATATTGACTGTAGCGTCGGGTGGCGGCATGGCCCTTATACGCATTGCAGATAAAAAGGTTTTGTTTTATGCTTATGCCGGTGGCAACACCCATTCTGCCTCCATGCTTCCTGATGGTAATATTGTTACAGCATCCAGCACCGGTAATTATTTAATGGTGTTTCATACAGATACATTGAACTTTCCAAATAATGTCTATTCAAAAAAAATATACCTGCCTTTTGCACACAATACTGTATGGGATAAAAAGCGGCAGGTGTTATGGAGCGCGGGGAAAAATAAAATATATAAATACAGTTATAATTTTAATTGCCGGCACCCTGATTTGATTTTATTGGATTCAATCAAAATTGATGGTGATGATGCCCATGATCTTTATCCTGATTATGATAAAGATTCTTTATGGCTCACAACCCCTGAACGTGTTTTTAAATTCAGCCCTGATAATAATAAAGTAATTGCAGTTAACGATGTAAATACGGTAAATATAAAATCCGTTTCATCCGGCCCTGAAGGATATAAAACTATTATGATGTTGCCAAAAGAAAAATGGTGGACGGATGAAGTAAATGATGCTGATGGCAACGTAATCTATCAGCAGGCAGGCCTTAAAATATACAAAGCCCGATGGTTGCTGGCCAATGTTTTTTCTGAAGATACAGATGAAGAATTTAAGCCTTGCCATTAGCTTGCATAGAAATAAAAAATAAATTACGATAGTATCATATCTCAAAAAATTACTCTTAATAATTAAAATGATTAAAGATGATTGCAAAGCCGGCGTTATTTATCTTACTTATATTTTTATGCAACGGAATATATGCTCAATCCACAACCACAAAACCGAATATTATTTTAATTTATACAGACGATCTTGGTTATGGAGATATAAGTGCTTACGGCGCAACCAAAGTGCATACGCCCAATATTGATAAACTGGCCGGCGAGGGATTAAGTTTTACCAACGCGCATGCATCTTCGTCAACCTGTACACCCTCACGCTATTCATTGCTTACAGGCAAATATGCATGGCGGCAGCAAGGCACCGGGATAGCGCCGGGCGATGCAGCGCTAATCATTCCAACAAATATTACAACCATGCCCGGTATGTTGCAAAAGGCCGGATATAAAACCGCTGCTGTCGGTAAGTGGCATCTTGGCTTGGGGCCTGCCGGTGGCCCGGATTGGAACGGCGATATAAAACCCGGCCCTCTGGAAATAGGTTTTGATTATTGCTTTCTTATGCCTGCCACGGCCGATCGTGTGCCTTGTGTTTATCTCGAAAATCATCGTATTGTAAATCTTGATCCTGCTGATCCTATACAGGTAAATTATAAAGAAAAGATTGGCAATGATCCTACGGGAAAAGAAAATCCTGAATTGTTAAAAATGAAACCTTCTCACGGGCATGATAATACAATTGTAAATGGTGTTAGCCGCATTGGCTGGATGAGTGGCGGCAATAAAGCAAGATGGGTAGATGAAAAAATCAGCTCTGTGTTAACCGGTAAAGCCGTTGACTTTATTAATCAGAATAAAAACAATCCTTTCTTTTTGTATTTCGCAACACATAACATACATGTGCCGCGTATGCCCGATTCTGCATTTGTTGGCAAGAGCGGTTTGGGTGCAAGAGGCGATGCCATTCTTGAGCTGGACTGGATTGTTGGACGCATTACGCATACACTCGACAGCCTGGGCATTGCTGATAATACGCTGTTGATTTTTTCGAGTGATAACGGGCCGGTTATTGATGATGGTTATATGGACGAAGCGGTAGCAAAATTAAACGGGCATACACCAGGCGGGCCATTAAGAGGAGGTAAGTACAGCGCTTTTGATGCCGGCACAAGAATACCTTTTATTATACGCTGGCCGGGAAAAATTGATGCCGGAAAAAGATCGGATGCATTGATAAGCCAGCTTGATTTATATGCATCATTTGCAAAACTTACAGGAACAAAAATCAATAATAATAATGCACCCGACAGTTTTGATGCGCTTGATGTGCTTTTAGGTAAGTCTTCAAAGAACAGGCAATATGTTATTGAACATGCAGTGAATGGAACGCTTTCAATAATAAAAGATAACTGGAAATATATTGAACCGCATGCAGGCGTTGCGTTGATGAAAAATACAAATATTGAAACCGGCTTTAGCCTTCAGCCGCAGTTGTATGATCTTTCAAAAGATATAAAAGAGCAAACAAATCTCGCAGAAAAATATCCTGCAAAAGCAAAAGAGTTAGCTGCATTACTTGAATCGGTAAAAAAAGAACCATAACAATTATTTTATAAAACGTTATATGAAAAGTATATTGAACAGGCTGCCGGTTTTGTTATGCTTAATAATTGGATTGAATACATTACATGCACAGAATACAAAATTATATCCTGGTGAAAAACCTAATATAATATGGGTAATCACTGAAGATATTTGCCCGGAGTTGGGTTGTTATAATTATCCACTTGTTCAAACACCTAATCTTGATGCATTTGCAAAAGAAGGTGTTCGCTATACGAATGCCTTTTCAACCGGGCCGGTATGTTCTGCAAGCCGTTCTGCTATGATAACAGGTATGTATCAAACAAGTATTGGTGCGCATAACCATCGCAGTCATAGAAAAGATGGGTATATGTTACCCGAGCCGGTAAAACCAATCACTGAATATTTTAAACAGGCTGGTTATTACACCTGCAATGCAAGCCTGAATGCCAAGGGTATAACCGGTTTTGGAAAAACAGATTATAACTTCAACACCACAGGAAAACCTTTTGATGGATATGATTGGCATCAGCGAAAACAAGACCAGCCATTTTTTGCGGAGGTAATGCTTTTTATTACGCATCGCAGCAAAGCATGGCAAAATGAAGTGCAGCAACATCAGCCGCAAATTGATGCAGATAAAGTTAAGCTTCCGCAATACTATCCTGATGTGTCTGTAGCGCGGGAAGATTGGGCTACTTATCTTGAATCGATACAATTAATGGATGCTTATTTTGGATTGCTGATAAAACAATTGAAAGAAGAAGGTTTGTATGATAACAGCGTCATCATTTTTACCAGCGATCATGGCAGGTGCATGGTACGTGATAAACAATTTTTATATGATGGCGGTTTGCATATTCCATTCATTATGCGCTGGCCAAAACATTTGCAGGCAGGTAAAGTAAACAATGATCTCGTGAGTGCTATTGATATTTCTGCTACCCTGTTAAAAATTGCCGGTGTAAACATTCCTTCCTACATGGAAGGCAGGCCTATACTTGGTGATTCTGTTGTTAAAAGAGATTATATAATTGCTGCCCGCGACCGCATGGATGAAACAGTGGATATGATGCGCTGTGTTCGTACAAAACAATTCAAGTATATAAAAAATTATATGCCCGAAACACCTTATATGCAACCCAATAAATATAAAGAAACAGAATACCCGGTGTGGAACTTAATGAAGCAGATGTATGCAGAAGGGAAGCTTACACCAGCGCAGGCAAAATTTTGCACGCCAACAAAGCCTGCGGAAGAATTGTATGATATAATAAACGATCCTGATGAAATAAATAATCTTGCTGCAAATGCAACCTACAATTCTACCTTAAACGATATGCGTGCCATTCTTGACAAATGGATAAAAGATACAGGCGATAAAGGCCAGGAACCTGAAAAACCGGAAAGCGTTTTAGAATAATTTTCTTGCAGTAAGAAAAAATTTTTCGGATCGGATGGTATCTGTGTAGTTTTTTTGTCTCTACATTAATAACCACCATTATGAACAAAAATGATTTTCCGGTGCATTCAGATCTTAACGATCTTATATGGAACGATGACTTTAGAAACTGGGTGTTAAGGCCCGATGCGGTTTCTAATGCATTTTGGCATGAGTGGTTAAGTAAAAATCCGGATAAAAAACAGTTAACGGAATCTGCAAAAAATATAATTCTTTCATTAAAAGTGAAAGAGCCCGGGTTAACAGCGGAAGAAATGAAGGCAGCTATACATAAAATTATGAACGAAGCTTATGCACCGGAACAGGCCGTAGTGAGAAAGCTTATGCCTCAAAAATATTGGTATGGCATTGCTGCTTCTGTAATTTTTCTGCTGGTTATAAGCATGTTTTTTCTGTTTAGAAATCCGCAGCATAACAACAACCTTTTATCAAAACAAAAAATTGTGCAGGATAGTGTGCTGGTGGCAGAAAATAATACGGGCAAACCCAAAACAATTGTATTGGAAGATGGCACTAAAATAACGCTGGAAGATAATTCTTTTATACGCTGCCCGGCCAGTTTTAAAGGCTTGCTGATGAGGCGTGTTTATTTAACAGGCGATGCCTTTTTTGAAGTGGCACATGATGAATCCAAACCCTTTTTGGTATATGCGGGCGGGCTTATAACAAGAGTGTTAGGTACAAAATTTTTTATACACTCACTTGATAAAAATAAACAGGTTAGTGTAGAAGTAATGTCGGGTGTAGTGGCCGTTTATCGGGAAAAAGTGAAAGACTCTGCCAATGCAGTTAACAAAAAAGAATATTCGCTTGTATTAACACAAAATCAAAAAGCAAACTATTCAGAAGCAGATGAAAAGCTGGTGGCTACACTTGTTAATAACCCTGTAGAAATAGCGCCTAACACAACAAACCTGAATTTTCAAAATACATCGGTAGATAAAATATTTGATACTATAAGCGCTGCTTATGGCATTGATATAGTTTTTGATAAAGCTTTATTTGCCAAACGAACTTTTACAGCTGAGTTAGCCAAAGAATCATTGTATGAAAAGATGGATATTATAACCAAAGCATTGAATGCCCGTTATGAAATTAAAGATGGAAAAATCTTTGTTTATGCGGAATCTCAATAAAATTACTGATAGCTTTTAAAAATAAATTTTCTCTAAAGATTGCTTTGTACAAATGCTGCGGATTATGAAGTGAACCGCAGGCAATAAACTATTGTTTAAACTGCGATGATCTTTTAATGTAACCAGAAAATAAACTCACTATTACTATATCATTAAATGTAAATAGTTAAGCATAAACAACTGTATTTACGAATTAAACTTGCCGGATATGAAATTGATTAAACCTATTTTGCTGGTAGCATTTACTATAATGCTTGGCACGCAAACCATGCTCGCACAAGACGTTTTAAGCAAAAAAATATCGCTTGAAACAAGCAACGAAAACATTACCCAAATTCTTAGTCTTATTGAAAAGGAAGCTAATGTAAGGTTTGCATACAGCGCTGAAAATTTTGGAACAGATAAACTGTATTGCAACTATAAAGTGCAACCGCTTTCCAATATTCTTACCCAGGTATTGGAGAAAGATAATATTGCTTACAAGGTGCAGGGCAATCTTATTGTTTTGTACAAAAAAGAGGCCGCCAATAAGAGAACGGATACCATTATAACCGGCAAAGTGTTGAGTATTTCCAACGAAGCATTAAGCAGTGTAAGCGTAACTGTAAAAGGCGGCCAAAGCGGAACATCTACAGATGAAACCGGCAATTATGCTATATCAGTTCCCGACCATAATGCTATACTTGTTTTTTCTCATGTAGGATATAATTCAGAAGAAGTAGCCATAAACGGGAAAGACGTTGTAAATATTTCCCTCACACCTTCATCCTCTTCCCTTGAAGATGTTGTAGTGGTAGGATATGGCACACAAAAGAAAGCCGTGGTGACCGGCGCCATTTCGAGTGTAAAAGCATCCGATCTCGAAAACCAGCAAATAGGCAGGATTGAGCAGGCGCTGCAGGGCCGGGCATCAGGATTAACCATTGCATCAAGCTCGGGCGCACCCGGCTCTGCGGCAACGGTGCGAATAAGAGGCACTACTTCATTGAATGATGGTGCCAACGAGCCTTTGTATGTTGTAGATGGCGTTGTAGTTACAAGCGGCGGTATTGATTACCTGAACCCATCTGATATTGAATCTATAGAAGTTTTAAAAGATGCAGCTTCTGCGGCTATATATGGCGCCCGTTCTGCTGCCGGTGTAATTTTGGTTACCACAAAAAAAGGAAAATCAGGTGCCCTGCGTATTTTATATAATGGTTACTACGGCGTTCAGTCTCCTGCAAAAAAACTTAACCTGCTCAATGCATCGCAGTATGCTTTTTACAGGAACGAACAGGCTGTAAATGATGGTGGAACCGCAGTATTCGAAAACCCTGAATCTTTTGGCAAAGGCACCGACTGGCAGGATCAGGTATTTAATAATCATGCCTCTATTCAAAATCATAATGTAAGCTTAAGCGGTGGTGGCGACCGTTATACCTTTTATTCATCCTTTGGATACTTTGGACAGGATGGTATTGTGGCTCCGCAGATATCTGATTACAACAGGTATAATTTCAGAATAAACAGTTCTTATAATGTAACACGATGGCTCACATTTGGTGAAACATTGGGTTATTCCCACATCGATACAAAAAGCAATGTGGCCGGCAATACGGATTTTGGCGGGCCGCTGAGTTCTGCCATTATGATGGATCCTATAACAAAAGTGGTAATTACTGATCCCGCTGAGGCAGGCGAAGTGCCTTATTCAACGCAACCTGTGGTAAGGGATGGTAATGGTAACCCGTATGGCATATCCAGCTATGTGGTGCAGCAGGTTACCAATCCCCTGGCTTATACCAAAATAAATGAAGGCAACAATAACTGGTCTGATGATTTTGTTGGCAACGTTTTCCTGGAAGCCCAGCCTGTAAAAGGGTTAAGATTACGTTCAACTGTTGGCGCCACACTTAGCTATGGCGGTAGCGAAAGGTTTACCCCTATCTATTATCTCAATTCAAACCAGTTCTCTGCCAATACTGCGTTTGGACGCACTATGAACAGGTCATTAAATTATAATCTTGAAAACACGGTTTCTTATGGCAGAGAATTGAACAAACACGATTTCACCATACTGATTGGCCAGGGTACATATCTTGACAACAACAGCCGTGGAACCAGCGTTACCTACTACAACATTCCCGCTTCTACATTTAAAGAAGCTTCGCTGAATTATGATGTATCAACAACCGATATTTCAGCCAGCGGCTTTGAAGGCATTCATCATACAGTTAGTTCATTGTTCAGCAGGTTAACTTACGACTACGACGGTAAATATCTTTTCACAGGTATTATAAGAAGAGATGGTTCTTCGCGTTTTGGTACCAATAACAGGTATGGTTATTTTCCATCGGCTTCTGCCGGATGGGTTTTATCAAGAGAGAATTTCTGGGGCGATAATAACTTCGTCAACTTCCTGAAATTGCGGGCTTCTTATGGTGTTACCGGTAATGATGTACTGGGTAATTTCCGTTATCTCTCCACCGTAGGCGGCGGAAGAAATTACAGTTTTGGCATTGATAACTATTTAATAGGATATAGCCCTGATGCACCCGCCAATCCGGATCTTAAATGGGAACAAACAAGCCAGTTAAATTTTGGCTTTGATGCGGTGCTTTTTCAAAACTGGTCTTTAACTTTTGATTGGTATAATAAAAAAACATCAGGCATATTACAGGTGTTGCAATATCCTGCTTATGTGGGCGCTACAGGCTCTTCTTATGGCAATGTGGCTGATATGGAAAACCGCGGTATGGAACTGGAACTCGGATACCGGAAAAAGATCGGCAATGTATCATTGAATATAAGAGGCAATGTTTCAAAGCTAAAGAATGAAGTAACCAACCTGGGACAGGAGAAACTCTTTCTCGAAGGCGGTGCAACCCTGCAAAGCAGTACGTATGCACTTACCCGCACAGCCGTAGGGCAATCAATCGGTGCTTTTTATGGTTTTAAAACCGATGGTATTTTCCAGAACCAAAAAGAAATTGACAGTTATACCGGTCCTGGTGGCAATCTTATTCAACCCAGTGCTTTGCCGGGAGATTTTAAATGGGTTGATGTAGATAATGACGGTGTTATAACGGAAGCCGACCGCACTTTTATAGGCGATCCCATTCCGGATTGGTCGTATGGCATTACCGTAAATGTTGCATGGAAACAATTTGATATTGTGGTGTTTGGACAAGGCGTTTCCGGAAATGATATATTCCAGGGGGTAAGACGGCTTGATATCCCAACTTCCAACTGGCAAACCAGCGTGGAAGGCCGCTGGCATGGAGAAGGCACTTCCAACAATTATCCGCGTTTAACAATTAAAGATCCCAATAAAAACTATGCTAATCCTTCTGATTACCGCTTGCAGAAAGGCGATTATTTCAGGATAAAAACCATGCAGGTTGGATACAATTTCCAGGTATCTGTGTTAAACAAAGCAAAGCTGAAAACTGTAAGGGTTTACATAAGCAGCAACAACCTTATAACCTTTACTAAATACACAGGCTTTGATCCTGAAATTGGTGGCAGCAGTTATGGAATTGACAGGGCTATTTATCCACAGGCAAGGTCATTTCTCATCGGTTTAAACTTTGGTTTTTAAACATCAAAAAGCTTACAATGAAAACAACTAATATACATACTATAGCACTGGTTTTATCGATCTCAATGCTTACAGTTTCCTGTAGTAAAAATTTGCTGGATGTAGATCCAGAAGGCACACAGGTAGAAACCAATTATTATAAAAACCCCCAGGAAGCGTTTAACGGTTTGGTGGCAGCGTACGACCCTATTG
>JAEWJV010000200.1 GCA_023386395.1 Bacteroidota bacterium | reverse complement strand
TTGCAATGGTTTATCGTGCAAAAGGCAGAGTGGAAAATATGGAGTTTATCCAATTTCATCCCACAGCATTATATGAATCCGGTGTTTCTCCTTCATTCCTTATTACGGAAGCTGTGCGTGGAGATGGTGGCATTCTTCGCAATAAAAATGAGGAAGCATTTATGGAACGCTATGATGGTAGAAAAGACCTTGCGCCACGTGATATAGTTGCCCGTGCCATAGATAATGAAATGAAGATAACCGGTACAGAACATGTATACCTTGATTGCCGGCACATGAACATCGAAAAATTCATTCATCATTTTCCCAATATTTATGAAAGATGTTTAAGCATTGGCATTGACGTATCAAAGCACATGATACCTGTAGCGCCGGCGGCACATTACAGTTGCGGTGGCATCAAAACCGATGAATGGGCGCAAACATCCATTCTTAATTTATATGCCTGCGGTGAATGCGCCAGCTCAGGTTTACATGGCGCCAACCGCCTGGCAAGTAACAGCCTTTTGGAAGCAATGGTGTTTGGCCATCGTGCCTATTTAAGCACTATTGAAAAAATAAACAGCCTTAAGTCTTTTCAGGGTTTGGAAAGTGCCGTTCCCGATTGGAATACGCTTGGCACTTCGGAACCAAAAGAAATGATCCTCATTACGCAAAGCCTGAAAGAACTGCAGCAGATAATGAGTGATTATGTTGGTATCGTTCGCAACGATGTGCGACTTGACCGTGCCATGAAACGGCTTGATTTGTTATTTACAGAAACAGAAGTGCTATACAAATCGACAAAAGTTTCACCGCAGTTGTGTGAGCTACGCAACCTTATTTCGGTTGGCTATCTTATTGTAAAAAGTGCGGAGTTCAGGAAAGAAAGCCGCGGCCTGCATTACAATACAGATCATCCGGATAAAAGCACGCTGTTGCAAAATATAACTTTGTAAATATTATCTTTCTTTAATGTACTACGTTCTTTACGGCTTTTTCTATCTTATTTCTTTATTACCTTTTTGGTTACTATATGGCATTAGCTATATGGCTTATTTGCTTATATATTATGTAATAAGGTACCGAAAGAATGTTGTGCTTTCCAATCTTACCATTGCTTTTCCGGATAAAACAAACGAAGAAAGAAAACGTATTGCAAGAAAATTCTACAAAAATTTCACGGATAATTTTATTGAAGTAATAAAACTTTTCAGCATTTCATCTGCACAACTGCACAAACGCTTTTCATGGGATCATGAAGACCTGAATAAATATTATGCAACAGGCAGAAATGTACAGGCGCATTTAGGCCATTTTTTTAACTGGGAATATGCTAACCTTTCACTTAGCCTTCAGTCAGTTTTTAAGGTGCTGGTTGTGTATATGCCCATTGCCAATAAAGCGATGGATAAAGTATTTATTAAGTTGCGCACACGCTTTGATGCAAAAATGATTGGCGCCACTCACTTCCTGAAAGATTTTAAACCTTACAGCAAAGATAGAACGTGCCTTATATTTGTTGCCGACCAAAATGCCGGCCACTATAACCTGGCATACTGGATCCCTTTCTTTGGAAAGCTTGCGCCCTTTGTTACCGGCCCCGAAAAAACTGCCCGTTTAAATAACAGCATTTGTATATATGCAAAGTTTAAAAAATTAAAGCGTGGCCGCTATCATGTAAGTATTGATGAAATAACAACAGAACCCAGGCAGCTTGAAGAGGGCGTCCTTACAAAACGTATCAGGGATTTTGTTGAAGAAAATATCAGGGAGCAACCTGAAAATTATTTATGGACGCACCGTCGCTGGAAGCGCACATTCGACCCCGCAAAACACCGTGCTTTATGAGGCAAAGAATAAGCAGCTATCGCCATAGCTGAGAAAACGAAAGTTGTGGTTTAATGCATAATCATATACTTTCTTCCAGTCGTTACCAATAACGGCGGCCACCAATAACAGCAATGTAGATTTAGGCTGATGAAAATTTGTAATTAAAACATTAACAACTTTCAATTTATAAGGCGGTGCAATAATGATCTGTGTTTTGGCAATAAGCTTATCGAGCTTATTTGCTTTCATCCATTCAAGCAAAGCATGCAATGCATTCTCAACAGTAATATTCTCATCATTCAATTCATACGCATCCCATTGATGAATCGTTATATCTTCAATAGCAATGTTCCGCTGACTTTTGACCGTTGATCGTTGACAAACTTTTATCCCCATCCAATACAGGCTCTCCAGGGTTCTTAAGCTTGTTGTTCCAACTGCGATAATATTTTGAGTTGATTGATGAATGAGTTTTTCAATTAACGCAACACTTACTTCAAAAAACTCTGAATGCATTTCATGCAGTTCAATCGTTTCTGTTTTTACAGGCTTGAATGTACCTGCGCCCACATGCAGCGTTACAAAATCCCGTTCAATATTCTTTGCTGATAACTTTTCAAAAACATTATTTGTAAAATGCAAACCCGCTGTTGGCGCTGCAACTGAGCCGTCGTGCTTTGCATAAACTGTTTGATAGCGGTTTTTATCTTCATCACCCGCATCGCGATGCATGTAAGGCGGCAATGGAATTACACCGGCAATATGCAATACTTCTGCAAAGCTTAACTGTTCATCAT
>JAEWJV010000188.1 GCA_023386395.1 Bacteroidota bacterium | reverse complement strand
GTGTGTATTATTACAGGCGTTTATGACGAAAACACAAATGGTAATACAAGCAAATAATGTAAGTAATCGTGAATACATTGGCTCAATCGTAGAGATGCAATATACAAATTAGAAATAAACCGTTGCTGATATTAATGTTTTTGAACATTGTTCAGGAATGATCTTGAAAACATTATCACTCCTGTTCTGTAATTTAAACTTCTTATCCGTACCGCAGCAATAATTAATGTTGTTGTTTTGTGGTAAGACTGTCGCTGATTTTATACAGAAGATAACAGCCCCATCGTTAAGTTTGTTTTCAAAATTTATTGTTTATGTCGTTACACTTAGGCCGTCAGGCTTTTGGCAACCCTGCCAATGCAGGCAATATTTTATCAAAAGCAGAAGCATATAATTTTTTGAATGACTGGGTAAAAAACCCGCGCCTGCAATTGCACATGAAACAGGTGGCTGCATTAATGTATGCCTGGGCTAAGGAAAGAGAAGATTTAAGCGATGCCGATGCATGGCGCTGGGAACTTGCCGGGTTATTGCATGATGCAGACTGGGACCAATGGCCGGAAACACATTGCAGAAAAATCATTGAAGAACTGGAGCGCAGGAATATCGATCCTGAAATTATTCATGCCATTGCAAGCCACGGCCCACTGCATTTTGGCGTGGAACCACAAACCGCGATGGATAAAATGATTTATGCTTTTGATGAACTAAGCGGGTTGATCCATGCTTATTCTTTAATGCGGCCAAACGGTTATGAAGGCATGGATGTAAAAGGTGTAAAAAAAAGGCTAAAAGAAAAATCTTTTGCGGCAAACGTTTCCCGGGATGAAATAAATGATGCCTGCAGCAGGGCAGGGGTGGCGCTTGATGAACTGATTACGTTTATTATCCCGAAGCAGGCCGTTGTAGGTTGAACAGATACGGTTCATGGTTACGAGTTGGCCGGATATGAGTAAACTCCGTGAACAATTAAACTTCTGTGTGTTCTTTTAACTTCTTATCTCTCAGCAAATCTTAACTTTGTGCAGTTTATGAAGCAATTTGCAGTTCCCAATATATACCGCAGTGAGCTTATTACAGCTATAAAAAATAAAAGGAAACGTGAGGATAAACTGAAGAAAGATTTCACACCCACGCTGCTTGATTTTGGCCCGCTGCAAATTTATCTCGCAAGGCATTTTGGCTTTTGCTATGGTGTTGAAAATGCCATTGAAATAGCTTTCAGAACGATTGAAGAAAATCCCGGTAAAAAAATTTTTTTGCTGAGCGAAATGATTCACAATCCGCAGGTAAATGCCGACCTGAAGGAAAATGGTATTGAATTTTTGCAGGATACTTATGGTAAACAGCTTATCCCCTTTGAAACATTAAAAGAAAATGATATTGTACTGATCCCGGCTTTCGGTACTACGCTTGAAATTGAAGCCTTGCTGCAGCGCAAAGGCATTCAATCCGAAAAATATAATACCACCTGTCCCTTTGTAGAAAAGGTTTGGAACCGCAGTGCACAGATTGCCGGCAAGGGTTACAGTATTGTGGTGCATGGCAAACCAAAACATGAAGAAACAAGGGCAACTTTTTCACATGCTTCATCTAAAACGCCAACGGTTATTGTGAATGATATGAACGAAGCAGTTGAACTGGCAAACTATATTACAGGTAAAAAACCGGCGGAAGAATTTTATACGGAATTTAAAGGCCGTTACTCCAATGGCTTTGATATTACAAAAGACCTGCAGCGTTTTGGTGTGGTGAATCAAACCACGCAGCTTGCCACTGATACGCAGGCTATTGCCGACTATTTAAAACAGGTTGTAAAAACACATTATAACCTCGATGATAAAAATATACAGGAACGTTTTGCTGATACGAGGGATACACTTTGTTATGCCACCAACGATAATCAAACAGCCGTGGCAGATTTGCTGGATACAGAGGCCGACATTGCCATAGTGGTTGGCGGTTACAACAGCAGCAATACTTCGCATCTTGTGGAATTGTGTGAAGAAAAACTGCCTACATTTTTTATAAGCAGCGCCGATAAAATTTTATCTTCAACAGAAATTATGCATTGCAACTGGCGCACCAAGCAGGAATACCTTACTCAAAGTTATATGCCCGCCAAAAAACCGTTACGCATTTTAGTTACAAGCGGTGCAAGCTGCCCGGATGCCGTTGTGGAAGATGTGATTGAGCGTCTTGCCGGATTCTTCTCTACAGAAAAGAATGTGCAGGCTTTTATCCAGGATTTTTCATAATACAATTTTCCATTGCATTTTTGTTATTATGTTGCCGGCGGTTGATGCGTTATAGCATAAGGTTGGCTAGCTCCGATCCCCGGGAGTCACGCCCTTCGGCAGCATATTTTCAATCAGCAGTTTAGCACATGCAAAAAACCGTTATGATAATCGTTGGGCCAACGGCATCGGGCAAAACGGCCTTGTCGCTGCAACTGGCTGCGCATTATAAAACGAGCATTATTTCTGCCGACTCCAGACAATGCTACAAAGAACTGAATATTGGCGTTGCGAAACCGCCTGAAGCAGCGCTTCAATCCATCAATCATTATTTTATTAATTCTCATTCCATTCACGATAATGTAAATGCACAGGTGTTTGAAGAATATGCTTTACAGGCCGCTGAAGAAATCTTTGCCTATAATGATGTAGCTGTTATGGTGGGTGGCACGGGCATGTAAATCAAGGCATTTTGTGAAGGGCTGGATGTGATGCCGGAAATAGATGCGTTTGTGCGTGAGTCTATTATTCAGCAATATCATCAGCGAGGTTTACTATGGCTGCAGCATGAAATAAAGGAGAAAGACCCGGCTTTCTGGCAGCAGGCTGAACGGCAAAACCCGCAGCGCCTAATGCGGGCGCTGGAAGTAATAACCGCGACCGGCATTTCAATAACTGAATTCAGAAGACGGGAAAAGAAAACGAGAGATTTTCAAATAAAGAAAATTGGTATCAACCTGTCAAAACAGCAACTGCATGAAAACATTAATTCCCGCGTTGATGAAATGATTGGAGAAGGATTGGTGGAGGAAGTAAGATCGCTGCTGCCTTATAAAAACATCAATGCCCTGCAAACCGTTGGGTACAAAGAAATATTTGATTACCTGGAAGAAAAATGCAGCCTGCCTGAAGCCATAGAAAAAATCAAAACGAACACCAGGCAATATGCGAAACGACAGCTAACGTGGTTTAAAAAAGATAAAGAGATTGAGTGGGTTGAAAAATATGTATTATAAGCCACCGGCAGAGTTAATATTGATATTTAAGATAATACTTCTCATTAATACTTTTTTGACAAAACCATATACTTTTTCCTGCTTATAGCTATATAACTAAATGAGATTGTTTTATTTATAAACATTATGTGTATTATTTACGCATTAATTTTTTTTAGCATTTTTTTTGGAAAGATGCAATGAATTGTTAATCTTAGCTGTCTTATTAGCTTTATTTATTCATCACTTCTTATTAATTCTTATGAGACAAAAATCGATTGCATGCGCGTATGCGCCAGTTTTCTTTTGTTTTTTTTATTAAGTATCTCAGCAATGGCACAAAAACCGGTAACGGGAAAAGTTACCAGTGCCAAAGACGGCTCTCCCATTGGTTTTGCCACAGTAACGGTAAAGGGAACCAATGTGGGGACTTCCAGTGATGCTGATGGAAACTTTTCACTTACAATGCCTGCCGGCAGTACAACACTGGCTATTTCTTCTGTTGGCTATGCCACTATGGAAGTTGACGCCAGCTCGGGCTCGGTTAATGTTGTTTTGAGTGAATCTTCTTCTTCACTTGACGAGATTATAGTAACAGGCTATACTTCTCAAAGGAAGAAAGATATTACAGGTTCTGTATCTGTAGTAAATGTAGAGGAAATGAACAAGCTGCCTACAAGCCAGATTAATAATCAGCTTCAGGGCCAGGCAGCCGGTGTAACGGTTATCGGTTCCGGGCAGCCGGGCGAAACGCCCCAGGTACGCATCAGAGGGATAAATACTTTTGGTAACAACAACCCATTATATGTTGTTGACGGCGTACCAACGGGTAATATTAATGATTTGAACCCTAACGATGTGGCTTCCCTGCAGGTTTTAAAAGATGCAGGCGCTGCATCAATTTATGGTTCCCGTGCTAACAATGGTGTTATCATCATTACAACCAAAAGAGGACGGGGCAAAACATCCGTAACTTATGACGGGTATTATGGCCAGCAGGTTGTAAAGAGAGGAAATCCCTGGAATATGCTAAACCCGCAGGAAAACGCTGATCTTACTTATTTAGCTTACAGGAATGATGGTTTGGAACCTACCACTTATTATTCATTATACGGTTCCGGTGATAAACCTGTGCTGCCGGATTACATTGCCCCGGCAGGAGCAAAGGAGGGCGACCCTTCTGTTAATCCTGACTTGTATTATGTAAACCCCAATTATACTGATGCAGGTGAATTAGGTTCTTTTCACAGGATTATCAGAGCTAATAAAGCCGGGACTGACTGGTTTCATGAAATGAATAAGGATGCTCCTACACAGAGCCATAATTTAACTGTAAGTGGCGGCAGTGATAAAAATTCTTATCTCTTTTCATTTAATTATTTAGATCAGCAGGGAACCGTTATTCAAACTTATCAGAAGAAATATGCTATAAGGGTAAATACACAATTTAGTATTGGGGACCGCATTCGCGTAGGTGAAAATCTTAGTTATACGATAAATAATAACCCTCAAATCACTCCTCTGACAGAAGGTGGATTTATAGGTTATGCCATGCGTGAAATGCCCATTATTCCTGTTTATGATATTATGGGCAATTTTGCCGGTAACTACGGAGCAGCATTGGGTAATGCATTTAACCCTGTTGCAACGGCTTACCGAACAAGAAATGATAAGGGACTTGGCAGCAGGCTTTTTGGCGCCGGTTATGTGGATGTTGATCTTATCAAAGGCCTGACATTGCATTCTCAGTTTGGCGGTGAAGCTTACTCCGGTTATTATCATAGTTTCGGCTACCCAACTTATGAAAATACTGAAAACACTACATCCAATACATATTACGAGGGTTCAAACTGGGGTTACAACTGGACATGGACCAATACCCTTACTTACCACAGAACTTTTGGCAAGCACGATGTTCAGTTAATGGCCGGTACAGAAGCTTATTATGAAACCGGTGAAAATATAGATGCATGGAACAGGGACTATTTTTCTTTTGATCCCAACTATACCACATTAAACACAGGTACTTATGCCTCACCTTCTGTAAGCAGCGGCAGGTATTATGGCAGTTTATGGTCTCCCATTATTGCAAGATTGGATTACCAGTTTAATGATAAATACATTATCAGCGGGGTTTTCAGGCATGACGGTTCTTCCAAGTTCACCCCCACACATAAATACGGCGATTTCCCTGCTGTAACTGTAGGCTGGCGTATATCCCAGGAAAAATTCATGGAAAATGTAAAATGGATAAACGAGCTTAAGCTCCGTGCAGGATGGGGCATAATGGGTAACCAGATAAACGTGAACCAGAATAACCAATATGCAACTTATAACGGAGATAAAGGTTCTTCCTTCTATGATATTGGCGGAACTAACAGTTCTCTTGTGCAAGGCTTTAAAACAGGTCAGGTTCCTAATGAAGATACTAAATGGGAAAAAGACATTAACAGCAACATAGGGGTAGATGCCACTTTATTTAACAATAAGCTGAACTTTACTTTAGATTACTATCAGAAAAATATCAAGGACCTTTTATTTAACCCGCCATTACCTGGCACTGCCGGTAACGGAACAGCGCCTTATGTAAACATCGCCCAGATGCATACTAATGGATGGGACGGTTCTATATCCTATCATGGAAATATTACCCGCGATTTACAGTTTGATTTAGGCTTTAACCTTACTTCTTATACGAATGAAATTATCAAGGTTTCAAATACATCAGATTATTTCTTCACCGGTGATTCAAGAAGGTTTGGAAACAACTTTATTATTAACCAGGTTGGCCAGTCAGTAAATGAATTTTACGGTTATAAGGTATTAGGATACTTTAATACACAGGCTGAAATAGATGCGCTGAATGACGCTGCAAGCAAGGCTACCAATGGTGAAGTTACTACTTATGAGCAGGATGCAGGTTTGGGCCGTTTTAAATATGCTGACATAAACGGCGACGGATATATTTCAGATGACGACAGGACTTATATTGGTAATCCCAATCCGGATTTTACCTACGGTATTAATATTGGCCTTACTTATAAAGCGTTTGATTTCAGTGCTTTCTTCTTTGGTACAC
>JAEWJV010000161.1 GCA_023386395.1 Bacteroidota bacterium | reverse complement strand
TTCTCATGTTCCTGAATGGCTTTTACAATTTGTGTTTCTGTGAACCTTGTCTTTTTCATATTTACTCATTTAAAATTAACGCATTTGTCAACTTTTAAATGAGCGATCTTTAGGGAAGCTTACAATTGGTAATAACATTGTAATAAGCCAAACAGTAAGACCCAAACCTATAATTCCACCAACGATTTGATAAATTCCGATTAGTTTTAGTTTAAAATAATATTCCTGCAGCAAGTAATTATTCATTAAGAAAGGCTATAGAGTTTAAAATTTTTATGTCGAATATAAAGGTTGGTATGAGTTACACCAAGTTGCAGCCAACGGCTCGGTATTGCCGAAGGCGGGATATTCCGTGTTCCGTCAGCCGATACCGAAGCTGATTTATTTGTTTTGCCAAGATAACATTTGCTGCCGAATAGAATTCCGTCGCGCTGATAACTGAAGATGATTAGCCAAACAACTGCTGATGCTGCGTAATGTCAGCCCCGCTTTTGGCAATACACTTGTTGTAGGCAGCAGTCTTGCTGTCAAACCTTTATTACTGGCAAAGACAAGGTTTCAACCGTCTTAGTTATCTCTCGTAGCTTTTCAACTGAAAAGCCATCTTTGCTCTTTTTTATTTCGAACACTTCTTTTTTGTTCTTCAAGAAATAAAGTGTCAATGGTTCCCAAAGCCATGTCCAACTTGATTTGCTTTGAGTAATTTCAAGTCGAGCATTGTCAAGAGATAGTGTCTTTTGTCGAGGTGCAGAAAACAATGTCTTGTATATAAATACTACTTGTTTATTGTCTGTGTCAAAATGAATTTCTATTAACCTATCTTTTCCAGTTTCGTCTACTATTCTCATTAGAATTAGAGCTCCAGCAACCCAATAGTATGTGTCCTTAATGAAAGCTGTTGGAAACATTAGGTCATATAAAATAGGAAGTGAAACAATTACAATGGTTGTTACTAATTGCTTGAAGAAATAAAAAGAGTTTGGTCGGTCAGTTTTGTATGTTACCATGAGAACTGTGTCAAAGGTTGCCACCAACGTTAAAGCATTGGCGATGTGGCGGTTTTCTGTGTTCCTACTGCCCGGTGCCAGTGCTAACTAAAGATACAAAAGCTCATTGTATATTCTATTGCACGGCTTTATTCGTCGGCTGGAACTGCAGCCCAATAGCGAACAAAAAGCTGATAAAATATTCGTCGCCCCGCCATATTGCCAATGCAATGTTGCCTGCAGTATTAGTCAGAATAGGCCTAATTGTTTGCCTTTGTTAATGAAGTCGTCAATACTTTTTATTGATTTCATTTCTTCTTCAGAAAGCGGGTTTTCAGCAAATTCTTTGGTATGCAAATAACTATACAATGAACTATCGTCACCCAAAATAAACTTGTCTGCTTTTTGAAATTGCTCCGTATTTGAAATTAACTGTTCTGACTTGCAGTAATTGCCAGATACATTGTGTCTAACAATTCGATGTCGCAAATTCTCGTCGGCGTCAGGCATTAAAAACAACATTGTCTTTTTGTCTATTGGTAATTTCATAATGTTGCTTGGGTCAAATGGCATTATGTCTCCACCACTTATATTTTGCAACACAACGGGGTTGTCACTTGTAATAAACTCACAACCGTCGTCAGCTAACGTTGATAAAAAAATATTGTCACTTTTAAGCCTTACCTGAATGAGTTTTAATGCCACCTCAAGTTGTGTCAAAACTTGTGCTGGTCTGTTCTCAATTTTATTTTCTTTTAGAAATTCCTCTAAAGTTTTGTCTTTAATAGAAATTCTGTTTCCCTCAAAATTAAAATAGTCCTTGCCAGTCTGTTCGCATAAGTGAAAGGTTTGTGTGTAAACCCTTCTCATCAAATCATTATGTTGATTTATCCACTTTGTCGTTCTGTAGAACATTGTTACAACAGTGGAAATTATTAGTTCTCTTTCTTCTGGGGTTAGTGTCTGTTTGTTTGGGTCTTTAAGAATTGCATATAGACCATTGTAATGTTGTTCTATCTCATCAGAATAAAATTTCTCAATAAGCATTTTTTGTTCAGCCGTATCACCAGGAAGTGTGTATAGATTTCTTTCAAGGCAAACATTTGTTGTGTTAATACCAAAAATATTTTCAGGTTTAGGGTCAGCAATCGGCAAGGCTTTAATGTAAAATTCATCTCCTTTTTGCGTTGCGAAATTCTTTAGATAAGTCCGTGGGACGTAATGCTGTCTTTTAACTAATTGCTGTGTCATAGTAGGGTGGCGAAAATATTGTAGGCAACATCAATATTACCGAATAGTACGCATTCACAAAAAAAATTTCGCGTTGAAAATCAATGCCCTTCTTTTCGCTTTTTTGTATTGTTAGTGTCGGCAATACAAACCCTATCCTGAAAAATCCGGATGCCATTTGTAACACTACAAACCCTATCCTAAAGAATCCGGATGCCATTTGTAACATTACAAACCCTATCCTGAAAAATCCGGATGCCATTTGTAACATTACAAACCCTGTCCTGAAAAATCCGGATGCCATTTGTAACGTTACAAACCCTGTCCTGAAAAATCCGGATGCCATTTGTAACGTTACAAACCCTATCCCAAAAAATCAGTATGCCATTCTACAATGCCGGCGCCCCATTCCATTAACCCTTTAATACCAGGTTATTCAGAATATAATTCTAATAAAAAAAAATATATCGAATTTTATTCTGAATGTTATTAATTTTACAGAAAATTAGTCTGAATGGAAGTAATACTGGATGATACCGATATTAAAATACTTAACCTCATCCAGGGCAACGCCCGCATTTCAAATACTGACCTGGCAAGGGAAGTGAATATGGCGCCCTCGGCCGTATTGGAACGGGTAAAAAAACTGGAACAGAAAAAGGTGATTACGCAATATAATGCAGTCATCAATCCTGTTGCGGTACAGCAAAAATTACTGGCATTTATTTTTATCAAATCCAAAGAAGGATTTACCTGCTCCTCAGACACGGCCAACAGCCTGGCGGCTATTCCTGAAGTGCAGGAAGTGCATCATATTGCCGGCGAGGATTGTTTTCTGGTTAAGGTGCGTACGGCAGATTCTGCCGGGCTGATGAAACTTATGCGCAACAGCCTGCAGAAAATACCAAACATCCTGTCAACAAAAACGACTATTGTATTGGAAACGGTAAAAGAAGATCACCAGCTTGTAATACAGCAAAAGGATAAAACAGCCTAACGGCAGTATTACTTATAATGAGCAATTATATTAACTAACCGAAAGAAGCATTGTTATGAATGCAACCGTAAAAAAAGAAGCATCAACCTTAATGGTTATTATTGCCTTTGCCACGGTTTACCTGGTATGGGGCTCCACTTATTTCTTTATTCAAAAGGCAGTGCATGATATTCCGCCATTTATTATGGGTGGCATGCGTTTTTTAACTGCAGGCCTGCTGCTGATGGTTTGGTGCATGTATAAAAAAGAAAACCTCTGGAATTTTCATCAAATTAAAATTGCAGCCATAAGCGGCTTTTTGCTGTTATTTATCGGAAACGGCGCCGTTATCTGGGCTGAGCAAAACTTAGCAAGTTCTCTTGTTGCCGTACTGGTTTCTGCAGCGCCCATATGGTTTGTATTACTTGATAAACCCAAATGGCATGAAAACCTGCGCAGCAAAGCCATTATTATTGGATTGATTGTAGGGTTTGCAGGCGTCATCCTGCTTTTCAGCGAACGTGTATCTGCAGCGCTTTCAACATCGGGCAGCCTGATACAGGTAGCGGGCCTTGCCGTTTTGGTTATCGGCTCCATGTGCTGGGCCGGCGGTTCTTTATATGCAAAATATAAAAGCAGCGGCAGCGTAACCGTAAATACGATGTGGCAATTAATTGCTGCAGGCATAGCCTTCTTTATTTTCAGCATTCCAACTAATGAATGGAAGGCTTTTGAATGGCAAGGGGTAAGTACGGGCGCATGGCTGTCTGTATTATACCTTATAACAATGGGATCACTGGCCGCATACAGCGCTTATGTTTGGTTACTGGGCGTAAGGCCGGCAACCCAGGTGAGCACTTATGCTTATGTGAACCCGGTGGTGGCCGTATTGCTGGGCGTATTGTTTGCAGGTGAACATGTAAGCATGCTGCAACTTGCAGGCCTTGCTGTAATATTAACCAGCGTATTGCTGATTAACCTTGCTAAACAAAAGAAAGAAAAAAAGAAATTAATGCGGCAGCCTTTGGAAGTGAAGGCGGCATGATATTTCAGCATTAAACTTATTTGTGCCGAACAATTAGTGGCAGCACAAATATCTTACGCTGCGAATTGTTATGTTTTAACAAAGCACTTAACATGAAGATGGCTGAATGCCTCTCTGGTACACTTCAATATCCTTTTATTTATGTTTTATGCAGTAAGCATAATAAAACTATACACACTTACAAAAGTGCCGGGTATTATTAATATTTTATGCAGAAAGTTCAATATCTCAAAGATCATCACAAACCAAAAGCAACCGTTCTCTCTTAC
>JAEWJV010000153.1 GCA_023386395.1 Bacteroidota bacterium | reverse complement strand
ATATAAATACCTGCAGCAACGCAATGATTAAACGAAAAATCATTATACGGGTTGATGGCAGCAGCACTATTGGGTTGGGTCATATTTCAAGGTGTTATGCATTGGCTGAGATGCTGAAGAATGATTTTGAAATCTATTTTTATACCAGGGCCGATTCAAAGGTTATAATTGAAGACATTAGAAATTATTGCGCTGGTCTTATACAACTGAACAATAATATTAGTTATGAAGCTGAAGCTATACAATGGATTGAAGCTTTAGCAGGCAATGAAATTGTTGTGCTGGACGGATATTATTTTAATACCGGCTATCAGCAGAAAATAAAGGATAAAGGCTGCAAAGTTGTTTGTATAGATGATATACACGCTTACCACTTTGTGGCTGATGTGGTCATAAACCATGCGCCCGGTATTACAGCTGAAGCTTATTCAGCAGAACCTTATACGAGGCTTTATTTAGGCCCTGATTATGTGATGCTCAAAAAAATATTTTTGGATGAGGCATTAATACCTAAAGGAGAATACGATCTTAAAGATTCATCTATATTAATTTGTTTAGGCGGTGCTGATCCCAATAATGAAATAAAGAACACTCTCAAAGAACTGCTTGAACTATTCCCGAAGACATTTTTTCATGTAGTTGTTGGTGCAGCGTATAGCCATTTGCAGCAGTTAATGGTGTTGGCAGGTGATTATAAACAGGTTTTATTACATATAAATGTTAAGCCAGAGGAAATGCTTTCCTTGATGCAGCAATCAAATATTGCAATTACTTCGGCAAGTACTATTGCTCTAGAATATAGTTGTGTTAAAGGGAACCTGTTTTTAAAATGTATTGCTGATAATCAAAAAGAGGCATATCAATCACTTATTGAGAGAAAATGTGCTTATACGTTTGAAAGCATAAAAGAAAACTATTATTCAGACATCGCTATTTCTAATCAACATAAATTAATTGATGGAAAAAGTAATGAAAGATTGTTGGATGTGTTTACACAGCTAGATGAAAAGATTTATAATTAATGAGCAATATTCTAATTACCTCAATATCAAAAAAAGTCCCACTTATTAAAGCAGTAAAAAGCGCAGCTTTAAAGTTGAATACTAATGTCAAGGTTTATGGGGCAGATTCAAATTCAAATATTGTAGGAAAATATTTTGTTGATGATTATTGGCAGATGCCTCATATTAAGAATTTGTTACCTGAGCTTTTGATTAGCTTTTGTAAACAAAATAATATTACCGCTATTATTCCCACTCGCGATGGCGAATTATCTTTTTTTGCGGACTTAAGAAATGAATTGGCCCAAAATGGAATCGCAGTAATGATTTCTGATGCAGACAGTATTAATGTCTCCATTGATAAACTTAAATTTTATCATCATTGTGTTAACTCATCCATAAGTGCTGTGCAAACAGAAGAAAATATTGAATCCATACAATCAAATAAATATGTCGTAAAAGAGCAATTTGGCGCTGGCTCATTATCTATAGGATTAAATTTGAATGCAGAAGATGGAATTGCACATGCAAAAAAACTTCAGTACCCGGTCTATCAGCCATTTATTGACGGTAATGAATTTAGCATTGACGTATATGTTCAAAAAAATAAGCAAGTAAAAGGTATTATTATCAGAAAAAGGGAGTTGGTTGAAAATGGAGAAAGTCAAATAACATATAACGTAAGTAATAAGCAATTAAAAGAATGTTGTATGGCATTTGCAAAAAGTCTTAATTTTTATGGACACATTGTTTTGCAAGCTATAGTTGATAAACAAAGCAATCCATGGTTAATTGAATGTAATGCCCGTTTTGGAGGAGCCTCAACACTCAGTGTTCGATGTGGCCTGGATTCGTTTTATTGGTTTTTACTGGAAGCAAATGGCATTGACATAACATCATATCCTTTTATTTATGACGAGGAAAAAACATATAAACAGATACGCTATATGGCTGATAAATTTACTCTAGAGCTATGATTTGGGTGTTTGATTTAGATGATACTCTATACCCAGAGATAACTTTCGTAAAAAGCGGGTTTAAAGCAGTAGCGCATTGGTTGGGCAATGAATTTGGATTGAACAAAAATGAAGCGTTCGATCAGATGCTTCAATCGCTTGCCGAGAAGGGACGTGGTGAAATTTTCAATGATGTATTAAAGAAACATCATTTATTCTCTAAAAAGCTATTAAAAAAGTGCATTCAAAAGTATAGGCTTCATTATCCGGAAATCAAATTGTATCCGGAAGCAAAATCTTGCTTAGAGAGACTTAATAATTTTCCTATATATATAGTAACAGATGGGCACAAGGTGGTTCAATATAATAAAGTAAAAGCCTTGCATTTGGACAGATATACGAAGCACATCTATATCACTTACAGGTATGGAATTAAGCATAGTAAACCTTCACGATATTGTTTTGAATTAATTGCAAAAAGAGAAAATGCATCATTTAATCAGATAGTTTATGTTGCCGATAATCCTATTAAAGATTTTATCGGTATCAAACCCTATGGCTTTAAAACGATAAGAGTATTACAAGGCAATTACAAAAACCTGAAGATGGATGAAGATCATGAGGCAGAAATAAATATTAATTCACTCTGCGAAATAAATCCAGATATTTTTCATTATTAGCTTTGCACTAAAAGATTTCAATCGGCATTAAAAAAACTTCCTTCGGGAATTTACTTCGTTCAATGCTAGTAACACAGATTATAAAAAACACAAGAGTTTATAAAAGAATAAGGTCAGAAAATTTAACACGCAATTATTGTGACAGATAAAATTAAATTGAGCAGCAAACAAATCGGCATCAATCAAAAGCCTTTTATCATCGCTGAAATGAGTGGCAACCATAACCAATCCCTTGAACGGGGTATGGCCATTGTAAAAGCTGCCGCAGACGCGGGAGTTGATGCTATTAAACTTCAAACTTATACAGCAGATACAATTACCTTCAACAGCAGCAACGAGGAATTTCAGATAAATGATGAAAACTCCCTTTGGAAAGGCCGGAATTTATACAACCTTTATAAAATGGCCTATACGCCGTGGGAATGGCATAAGCCACTTTTCGATTACGCAAATGAACTTGGGTTAATTGCTTTTAGTTCTCCGTTTGATGAAACTGCAGTAGATTTTTTGGAGACATTGAATGTACCGGTTTATAAAATTGCATCTTTTGAAAACACGGATCATATATTGCTGAAAAAAGTTGCAAAAACAGGCAAACCGGTTATTATGTCAACCGGCGTCGCTACTATTGCTGATATACAGGAATCTGTAAAATTGCTGCAGGCTTATGGATGCAAAGAATTAGTACTGCTCAAATGCACCAGTACCTACCCAGCTTCACCCGAAGCAACCAACATACTTACCATTCCCCACATGCGGCAATTGTATAATTGCCCCGTTGGCTTATCAGATCACACCATGGGTATTGGCGTTTCTATTGCTTCTATTGCACTGGGTGCCTGTGTCATAGAAAAGCATCTTACATTAAGCCGTGCAGAAGGTGGCGTTGACGCTGCATTTTCGCTTGAACCTGCTGAATTCAAAAGACTTGTAACCGAGGCAGAACGGGCATTTTTAAGCCTGGGTCATGTGAATTATGAACTTTCGGATAAAGAGAAAAAAAGCCTTCAGTTTAAACGTTCATTATATATTGTAAAAGATATAAAAGCCGGTGAAATTATAACTGCCCAGCATGTTAAATCCATCCGCCCGGGTAATGGGTTGCATACAAGATATTATGAAGAGGTTATCGGGAAAAAAATGAAAACAGATGCAACTGCAGGTACTCCTTTAAAATTTGGCTTGTTTGCTTAATCTCATCAAAGCAAGCCATCTCCATATCTCCTCCAAATGAATTTAAAACTTGTACGTTCAATATCCGTTTATACTATTCTTGGTTTTATCCCCTATATAACTTCTTTTTTATTATTGCCGATTTACACAAGATTCTTATCACCTATAGATTATGGTATAATCAGCCTGGCCACTGTAACCGAATCGTATTTTATTCTCTTTCTGGTTTTTGGTGTAAGTGCTGCAATTGTGCGCTTTTATAATACTTATGCATCACAGGGAAGGGAGAAGTTGTTTTTATATAACAGCATTTTCATCACCATTATCACATCGGTTATTGCAGCTATATGTTTATTTTTTTGGGGAGACACTATTTTTAATTTAGTATGGAAGGGTAACCTTTCATTTGAACAATTTGGGTTCTACATTTTTAGCAGTTGCGTAGTCCAGGCGCTTAATCAAAACCTAATGCAATATTTCAGGATAAAAGAAGACCTAAGGTCAGTTATACTCGTTACATTAGTACCATTCATTTTTTCTGTTGCTGGAATTTTTACCGGTGTTGTTATACTTAATCAAGGCGCAACCGGCAATATTATTGGGAAGTTTTTTGGCGTAACGCTTTCCTCACTGGCTATGTATGTATTCATTTTTAAAAAGAATAAAACCAAGATAGTTATTGATCCCGCTATTATTAAGCCGGTTTTTTTATTTTCTGCCCCCATCGTACTGTATTATTTTTTAGGAAGTGCTGCCGATAGCCTCGACAGGTACTTTCTAAATGCTTCTTATAAACTATCTGATCTTGGCTTATACAATTTTGCAAAAACAATAATATCACCTGTAGAAGTAATCATACTTGCTGTATGGAATGCCGTCATACCCGTTATCTATACGTTTATTCATAAAAATCCTGATAACAAAAAACTGCTAACTGAATACACTTCCAAATATTTTGATCTCATTCTATTGATTGAATTCTGCATAATCGGCATGGCATTGATTTTCGCAGAGCCTATTATTAAAGTGATTTCAAGGCCTGCTTTTTACCCTTCGGCATATTATATCCCCATGTTAATTCTTTCTACATTGGGCCGCGTATATTATATTCTCTACACATTTAATATTTTTTACAATAAAAAAACTATCTTTTTGCCTGTTATTAACAGCTTAAGCCTTATTATTTCCATTGTTGTATTTAATTATATGGGAAACAAATTTGGAATAATGGGTATTGCCGCATCTACCGTTATATTAAAAATGACGCAGTTTTTGATTGCTTATTTTTTCGAACGACATTATGATGTAAAATACCCTGTGGCCAAAGCATTTCCCCTATTAGCAGCAACACTTATAGCCGTGCCTTTTTTTTATTATCCTGCGTTAGAAAATATTGCGGTGCAGTATAAAATTATTACCGGAATATTTATCTTAGGAGCCGGTTTTTATTTATACAGGCATGCCCTGTTTAAACAAGACCTTAAAAGTACTTACATACCAACATAACTCAATGAGAACCATCCATTACGTAACTGCTTTATTGATTATATTAGGTTTCGCTTGTAAAAAAGAAAAGCCTGTTATTATTAAAGATGCCGTATGGAGTAAAGCACCGCACAATGCTTTTACTGACCTGATTTATTATAATTCAAAATATTATTGTGCGTTCAGGGAAGGAAGCGAGCATGCCAGTTTTGATGGAAGAATAAGGATAATAACTTCTGTTGATGGAAACACATGGCAGGATTTTGCTTTGCTTGGATACGACAAAAGTGATATGCGAGACCCCCATTTTTTTATTGAAAAAGGAAATGTTTTGTCCTTGTCATCTTTTGCAAGGAGGAAGAATGGGCAAAACAGTAACATTACTTTCAATTTGTTTAACAATACTTTTTCAGCTTCCACTGTATTAAACGTCGACAATGATTTTTGGTTATGGAGCTATATGACTTTTCTTGACAGAAATTATTCTATAGGGTATAATCTGAAAAAGAAAAATCTAAAACCCAGCCTTATACTTTATGGCAACGATGCCAGCGAAATAAATAGATACGACATTGTGAATGATACGCTTATTGATATCGGTTGCCCTACAGAAGCTGCATTATGCATATCTGAAGACTCTGTTGCTTATACTATAGTAAGAGACGATTGCACAGGTTCAAAATCTTTTTTGGGAGCTTCTAAATATCCCTTTTCTATTTGGAGCTGGAAAGAACTTCCTTTTTTTGTACGCGGCCCAAATATCAAGATGTTAAGCAACGGAAAGCTGTTTCTCGCTGCAAGTGCTATGAAAGGATGGAATAAAACATGTTATACTATCATAAATCCGAAAACCTTGGCATTTGAAGATGTTAAAGAATTAGAGTCTGATGGCGATAACGGCTACCCAGGCATTGTGATTAAAAATAATCAGGCCATTATTTCCTACTATTCTTCTCACGAAGGCAAAGCCTGCATTTACATTAAAAAAGTAAATTTATAGATACAATGTATTCTTTTGAGGATACGATGATTGACCAGGCGCAATTATCGCAATTGTGTGCTGACAGAGAGTTGATTACGAACGAAATTTGCATTTGGAATGCATTTTATGGAATAGACCATGTTATAAAATTATATGCAGGCATAGAAAATGCTTCCCCTTTAAAAGTAATTGTACCACACGGTATCGTTTTTTCCGATAAGGTTAATGTATATGAGAAATATAATAGAGTGCCTGCAATACTTAATTTTTCCAAGCACAGAAAGCTGCCCTATCAAAAAAATACAATTAAAAGAATCTATGATGGCAATGCGCCTTTTTCCTATGTATGCAACCTGCTAAAAAATCAACCACAACCCGAAAGGCGAGGGACTATTTTTTTTCTGTCCCACTCATCTCACTATGCCATTGTTAAGGCCGATATAGAGAACATAGTTCAAAAATTAAATTTTTTGGATGACAGGTTTAAACCGGTTACTATTTGTATTTATTGGAAAGATTATGAGCTAGGGTATCATATTCCCTTTAAAAAAAATGGATATACAATAGTTTCAGCAGGCCACATGTACGATAAACATTTTTTATTCCGGCTATATCATTTATGCTCGTTGCATAAGTATGCCGCAAGCAATTCTATAGGCAGTAATTTATTTTATTCGATTGAAGCCGGTTGTTCTTTTTTTTACTTCGATGCGGGTGAGGTTAAATATGATTTTCTACTGGAAACAGACAAAGGTTTTTCTTCAATAAACTACACCGATAAATTAAAAACAATGTTTGTTGTACCACAGCAATCAATCACGCCTGAGCAAAAAAAATGTGCCGAAGATTATTTAGGGTTAGACCATTTTTTATCCCCGCAAGAATTGAGAAGCATTTTAAATGATGCCGAAAACTATTATTTTTCAAGTAGCTGGAAGGTAAAGAGTTTACTGTTAAGCATATGTAGTAAGCTTAATGCTTACCAAAGCAGGCCGTTTAATACTTAATAGCTAAAGTTATAATTTATAATGAAAGAATTAGCAACTAAAATAAAAAGAAAACTAAATGCATCTCCTGCATTATTAAAAGACTACTTGTATTTTAGAAAGATTGGAAAAGTTCCCAGATACAAAAATTTTAAATTAAGGCTCCTGGGCCACACAATTGAATGCATAGATTCAGCTTCGTTTCTTTTTATGTTCAAAGAGATTTTCAGAAAAGAAATATACCGTTTTGTATCTGGCAAAAAGAATCCTGTTATCATTGATTGCGGTGCAAATATTGGCCTTTCGGTTATATATTTTAAACAACTTTTTCCTCATGCGAATATAACAGCATTTGAGCCTGACATTAAAATATTTGAAGTATTAAAAAGAAATATAGATTCTTTTAGTTATACCGATGTTTTATTGATTAATAAGGGGCTATGGAATACTGACGGAAAGCTTAATTTTTTTAGTGAGGGTGCCGATGCAGGGCATATAGAGGCTAATGCTGCTGAAGCAAATGCTACAATTGAAGTTACCAGGTTAAGGCCGTTTTTAAATAAACAAGTAGATTTTCTTAAAATTGATATAGAAGGAGCAGAATATACGCTTCTTGAAGATATAAAGGATTTATTACACAATGTTTCCAATGTTTTTCTTGAATATCATTCTTACAAGAATAAACAACAGATTTTAAGTGATATTCTGAATATTTTAAAGGAAGCAGGCTATAGGTTCTATATTACAACTCCGGGCTTAGTTTCGGCTCACCCCTTTATACATATTGATGTATATGAAAAAATGGATATGCAGTTAAATATTTATTGCATCCGTCAATAATAAGATGAAAATATTACACATAAGTAGTTTAGATAATAAGGGTGGTGCGTCGAAGGCAGCCCTGCGTATTTGTATGGCACAAAGAAATATGGGTATTGATGCCCACCTGTATGTGTTAACCAAAATTACCGACCTGTTTTACGTGCATTCAATAGCCCCGGGCAAAAAAAAATTCCTCTTCACATTTAGAAATTTTATTGCTCAGAAAATTTTAAGTTATTCAGCAAATAAGAATGACGGATATGCTTCGCTTAATCTTTTTAGCAGTGGTTTACATAAAGCTATTAATAGTTCAGATGCAGATATTATAAACCTGCATTGGATTGGCGATGAAATGATTGGCGTAAAAGAAATAGCTAAAATTAAAAAACCTATTGTATGGACGTTTCATGATATGTGGGCCTTTTGTGGCACACAACATTATACCGATACTTGGGATTATGTTCATGGCAGTTATAAAAAAAAAGGGTTCGATATAAATAACTGGAATTGGATAAGAAAAAAGGGGGCGTGGAGAAAAATAGACTTTAAAATTGTTGCTCCATGTAAATGGATGCATACTTGTGCGAAAACGAGTTTTTTATTTCAATCGAAAGCGGTTTATAAAATACAGTATCCTCTAGATCTCAATGTCTTCAAACCGATTGATCAAACAATTGCAAGAAGAATATTAAACCTTCCAGTCCATAAAAAGTTAATTTTATTTGGTGCAGAAGGCGGCCGGGCCGATAGCCGCAAAGGTTTTGACCTACTTGAAAAGGCATTAATTGAAACGAGTGAAAAATATAATGCGAAGGATACTGAACTTGTGCTTTTTGGTATGACAGACCCCCAGGTTCCGGTTAAGATAAATTTTAAAGTTAACTATGCTGGCTTAATACATGATGAAAGCACGCTGGCATTACTTTATTCAGCCGCCGATGTAATGATCGTTCCATCCCGCATGGACAACTTGCCACAAACAGCAATTGAATCGCTTGCCTGTGGAACGCCTGTAGTGGCATTTAATGTTGGAGGTTTGCCAGATATAATTGAGCATAAGGTAACGGGTTACCTAGCAGTTCCAAAAGATGAAAAAGATTTATGTGAAGGCATACATTGGGTTTTATCGCAAACGAAAGATTTTAAAAAATTATGCAGGGATGCAGCAGTTCAGAAATATAACTACAAAGTTGTAGTTGATCAATACAAAGAGGTTTACGAAAAGGCTTTAGATAAACAGCAAGTACTGTAGTTTTTATATTCAGGTTATGGATTCTACGACACCACTTATTTCAGTAATAACCGTAGTATATAATGGTGCATCAACTATTGAAAAAACTATGTTATCAGTGCTTGGGCAGGATTATGTTAACATTGATTATGTTATTATAGATGGCGGCTCTAAGGATGAAACAGTTAATATAATAAAAAAACATAAGGCTAGCTTAGGTTATTTTATAAGTGAACCAGATAAAGGTATTTTTGATGCCATGAATAAAGGTATAGCGGCCTGCAAGGGAGAATGGATCGTATTTATTAACTCGGGTGATATGTTTTACGCTCCAACTGTTTTAACCGATATATTTATTAACAATTCAGCATTAACAAATGCAGACATAATATATGGCAGGAGCAAGATGTACTACCCTGATGGCAAACAGACAGAAATAATACAACAGCATGATCTTTCTGAACACTGGAAGGGGCCTGTATTCAGGCACGGAGCAATGTTTACAAAATCTGCTATTCTTAAGAAAGAATCATTCCTGCTTGAAAAAGAGTTTAAAGTATCTGCTGATTTTGAATTGATCTATCGTTTATATAAGAAAGAATATGTTTTTAAGAAAACAGATGTTATAGTATTGCTATTTGAAAAGGAGGGTGTTTCTGATAATCCTATCCGACATAGAAAAGATAATTATAAAATTATAAAAAGACATGGAGATAATTCTTTTAAAACATGGAAATATTACCAGAAACACATTTTTATACAGCAGTTACGAGCTTCGCCAATAAATGGCCTTTTTTCTATGTGTAACCAATTCCTGGTGCATTATCTTTCCAACCATTTTATCAATCACATTCCGTTTTATAGCATACGTCATTTTTATTATAGAAAGGCTGTTCATTTAAAACTAGGAAAAAAATCTAGTATTCATTTAAATACACTAATTACAGGGCGCAACATAGCTATAGGAGAAAATACTACTATAAATAGGAATTGTTATCTTGACGGACGTGGTTATTTGCGTATTGGCAATAATGTTTCTATATCACCAGATGTGCATTTAATAACCTGTGATCATGAAGCGCAATCAAAAAATTTTTTTTTCAAATCGGGCGAGATAATAATTGAAGATTATGTTTGGATTGGCAGCAGGGCAACTGTTTTACCAAATGTACGTATAGGAGAAGGCGCCGTTGTAAGTGCCTGCGCTGTTGTAACAAGAAACGTTGAACCTTATTCAATAGTTGCCGGTGTACCTGCAAAACTTATAGGCAGGCGTAGTTCCGATCTAGATTATATACCTGCTTATTTCCCCTGGTTTGATTAAAGTCAATTTTATTTAATGGGCAATACATCTATAATAACCCATCCATTAAAAGAAACCCTGCCTTTCGTATTATTTTTTTCTGCAGTCTGGTTTATTTGCCCGATACCATGTATTTTTCTTTTTACTTTATTCTTATATAAATTTCAGTTTAGCAAGCAGGTAGAAACCTGCTTGTTGTTGTTTATAGCGATAAGTTTTGGTTTAATTGCTTATACAACGCAATCTATCGGCGAGAGACCGTCAGATATTACAAGATATAATTTTATATATTCATATATAAGCACTGTAGATTCTGTTCAAAGTTTTCTAATATCGTTTGTTATTGATGGAGGAAATAATGTACTCTTCTATCTCATAACCTTTTTAATGACAAGGGTTTTTCCAAATAACCCGCAGGTATTACCTTTGTTTTGGGTTTCTGTAACATATTTCTTTTGCTTTATTACTATAAGACAATGTGCTCGCTATTTTAAACTGGCACGACAAACATATATAACTTTAATTTTCATATCGTTTACTGGAATAATAACTTTCTATACTACTACAGAGGTCATTAAACAAACCGCTTCAATTTCCATCTTCATGTATGCGCTGATGCTTAAACTCCAACGCAAAAAAGGGGCATTACTTATTTTGATGGTTTCTGTATTGGTACATTTTTCTTCAATGTTACTGGCGCCTATCTACTTTATTTGCAACCGGTATAAAGTTGTTAGATATTTGCCAGCTTTTCTAGTGGTTTGTATCGCACTTTCTTTTTTTAATTTTAATGTACTTCTTTATAATATACTTTCTCTATTTTTAGGAAGCAAAAGCGATTTGCTAATGCGCATTCAAACCTACGAAGATGTTGAAACGTGGACAATAAGTATAAGGTTTTATGCACTATTTGCTGTGTACCTGCTCCTTGTTGCAATTCTTTACTGGGATTACTATATTACACAAAATCAGCATGAAAAGAACAATAAAAAAAGTTTGCTGATTGTTCATTGCTTTGCAGCATGCTTGTTGCTAATTAACAGAGGTAATGTTCATAATTTTATTCGCTACATACTTGGCTACTTCCCTTTTTATATAGTACTTGTAGCACAACTGTTTAATATGCGTATTGCGAAATTTGATAAAAAACTGCTTCTTGCGTTTGTTTTTGCATTTTATTTTTTTTCGAATATTAAAATGATTTCTGCCCAAACTACAAGCCTTGATTATGGCAACTCTTATATGAATAATGATATAGTTAAATTATTTTCCTCAAACGTTATTCAATACCTGCAGTATCGCACTAATAATGATATCAGTAATTGATTTTTATAAATTTGAAGATGAACACCTTGCTGTTAACGCAGCTATGCTCTTTATTATAAGCACACAATTCAAATCTGAAGCGGTACATTTTTATGCAGAAGATGCACACATTGAAAATATAAAAAAGTATTGGCGGGGTAATGGGCTTGAAAGTGATAATGTTATATTTCACCCTTATGCTTTTCGTTTTAAAAAATCTGGCGGTACAAGTCTCGTTGCAAAACGAATTGCAAATGAAATAATTTCAGTATTCCGTCTTATAGGTACAAAAAATATAAAACAAACAAATCGTTTGTTTTTTCTTTCACTATCACCGGTTACTACGATATTATTTAAATCGCTGATGTTTAAAAAAATACCAACCATTATCATTTTGCATGGTGAGGTTGATTATATAAAACTTAATAACGGATTTACAAGAAATATCCTAGGCAGGATTGTAAGAATATCGTTTAAGCTAAAAAGAAAAAAGCTGTTTTATGTAGTGCTGGATGAAGTTGTAAAAACAAATCTTTTGCAATTCGGCTTGCTGCAAAAAGAAAATATCATTGCGATACCCCACCCCTATTTATTCGATAATAATATTGCTGAGAATGAATATAATCATCCTTTTAAAATCGCACATCTTGGGATAGCCAGCGCAGAAAAGCAATCATATTACCTATTCGATGTTGTGAAAAAATACAAAAATGAAATAATTAATAACAAATTTCAATTGTTTATTGTCGGCAACAATCAAACAGGTATTGAGAATGAGTTAATAGCAGGATCAACAACCAAAAGCATGTTGGACAGGGAAACGTTTGAATCATTGGTAAAAAGTGTTCACTTTTCAATATTTTTTTATGGCGATGCTTATCAGTTAACCAGCAGCGGCTCTATACTTGATGCATTAAATTTTGAAAAGCCAATAATAGCATTAAAAAATGATTTATTCACTGCCCTTTTTAATAGAGCAGGTAATATTGGATTTTTATGTGACGATGTTGCAGGCATTGAAACAATAATAAAAACAATCGCAGAAAATGGTATTGGAATTGATACCTACAGACAAATGCAAAAGAATATGCGTCAATACAAGATAGATAACTCTCTTGAAAAAATAAGGATACAACTATTTTCCCAATTTAACTTGTCTGTAAGTTGATGTAATTATTATCTCAATAGAGGCATAGCAACCCAATAATCTTCGAATAATTAAATGCATTGTAAAATGGCAAAAGCAAACTTTCAGTATATACTTAAAAGCTGTTGTTATACCCTGCTTGTATTTGTTATTACATCATTTAATCCTTCACTAAGTTTAAAAAAACAACAACGTGATGATTTGATAATCAAAAGCATTGATCCGCTGGTAAAAGTTACACCTGACTTTTTGCCCAGATCGGCTAACGAAACCACTACATATGCTTATGCAAGGAATGAGGAGGTACATATACAATTAGTTGTTTGGAATAAGCCTATTCTCTCTGCTTTTACAATAAATACAAAATTTGCAGGAATTGCTCCGGAGGTTACTTATCAAAAAGTTGGCTATGTTTCTATAAAACAACAAGCCGATAAAATAGACAACAAAGTCCAATCATCTACTAATCAGTTCCCAGATCCTCTTTTTGATACTGATAATAAAGCAGGTATTGCTGCGAACAGTGTAACATCGTTTTGGATAAACTTTAAGATTCCCACTGCAGCACAATCTGGCATTTATCCAGTAACACTTACCTGTACTGCAAACATTTATGGTAAGGCCAAAAGAATAACAAAAAAAATTATTATTTCTATATCAAAGGCTGTTGCTGATATTAAAAATTATCCCTGGCTCGCAAATTGGATTATTGTGGATATGCCCACATTGGGGCCAACCACAAAAAAATTAAGATACCTCAACAACAATATTGATGTAATTCCTTTTAATAACAATTATTGGAAAAAGATTACAAACATTACATCTTTTATGTCTGTCACCGGACAAAATGTTTACATGATGTCTCCGCAAAGGTTAGCAAAATATTCTTATAACGGCAATGCACTCAGCATCGATTTCAGCAGGCTTGATTCAATGCTAGATTGCTATTTAAAATATAAACTTATTGGCAGGATCGATGGCTGGCAGATATGCAGCAGACCAGGCGACTTTCAAAGCAATTATGTAATTCATTACATAAAAAAGGACTCCCTCGGCAGAGCGGTTTTTGCCAACGGTCAGCCTGAAGATGCAGATGTGCAGGCCTTTTATAAAATATATTTACCTGCGCTTATTCAACATTTAAAAAGTAAAAATCTTTACGATAAATATTATCAGCACATTGCCGATGAACCTATTGATGCCAATGCGGATTCGTACATACGGATTATTAAAATGATTAAAAATATCGTCCCTGATCTAAAAACACTTGAACCTATACAAACTACCAAAGTAGTACCTTATCTTACCGTACCCATTCCCCAACTCGATTATTTATATAAAAACAGTATTTATTTCGAAAATCTTGTAAAACAGGGAAAAGAAGTTTGGTTTTATACCGCTTTTCTTCCACAAGATACTTATGCAAACCGCTTTATTGAACAGCATGCTATTATGCACAGGCTTTTATTTTGGATATTAGCTAAATACAATATGAAAGGAACGCTTAACTGGGGCTTTAATTACTGGGATGTACCTGATGTATATAACGGCCTCGGCAGAAAATCTGGTCAGTTTATTTTACCTGCAGGTGATAGCTGGCTGGTATATCCCAAACCAGACGGGCTTATAACTTCAATAAGAATGAAAACAATAACTGACGGGATGAATGATTATGCATTATTGCAACAGCTTAAGCAAAGAAATCCTGAACTCGAAAAATCATTAGTGGATAAAGTTGTAATTAACTATAAAACTTATGTCACCGATATTCAGGCTTTTAGAAAAGTAAGAACAGAATTACTTAAAGCACTTAATAACTAAAATTGTTTTAACCGGTTTAAAATTTCGGCCACGGCTTTTAAAAATAATAATTGAAAAAAACAGAGTACAAACCTATAGTTGTTATTTCAGGAGTTAATCTTGTTGAGGCAGGACCATTAAGTGTATTCAAAGACGCTATACATTCATTCATTCAAAATTTCTCAGACAGCTATACACTTGTTTTACTTGTAAATAACAGAAACCTTTTTAAAGAGTTTAATGAAAGTGGAGATATAAGGTTTATTTCTTTTGCATACCCAAAAAAAATGTGGCTTTTAAGAGTTTGGTTTGAATACGTGCATTGTTATTTTATATCAAAAAAAATCAAGCCATATTTATGGTTTGCCATGCATGATATGAGCCCAAAAGTTGTGGCAGAAAATCAAGTAGTATATTGTCACAACCCCGCAGCTTTTTACAAATTTACCTTGCGGGAATTCTGGTATGAAAAATCACTATTCTTTTTTAAATACTTTTATACTGTTTTTTACAGGATCAATATCAAATCAAATAAGTTCGTTATTGTACAACAGGATTGGTTGCGAAAAATTTTTGAAAAAAAATTTAATATTCACAACATCATTGTTGCCTATCCTGACATCAAGGCTTTAAATGTTACTCACCAATATCATGCTCAAAAACCATATCCTGTCAAATTTATTTATCCTGCGATGCCGCGTGTTTTCAAAAACTATGAAGTGTTATTTTCTGCCGCAAAAAAGTTAAGCAAAAGTGATTTAGATTTTGAAGTGCTTGCTACAATAGATGGAACAGAAAATAAATACAGCCATCATCTCAAAAAGAAATATTACAATGTTGCCAACATCAAATTTATAGGCTTACGTTCACGCGATGAATTATTCAGGTTATATGCCCAATGCAATTGTCTTGTTTTTCCTTCAAAATTAGAAACATGGGGTTTGCCTGTTACAGAAATGAAATATTTTAATAAACCCATACTTGTTGCTAATGCAGCTTATGCTGCAGAAACCGTTGGTGATTATGATAAAGTTTGTTTTTTTAAAGAAAATAATGCAGAAGAATTATCAAATCTTATGAAAGGCATTATTAAAAAAACTATCAAGTTTCATCCAGTTCAAAAAAAACAAATTGATCCTCCCTTTAGTAATAGCTGGAAAGAATTACTAACCATTATCACGCAATAATTAAAAATGATTTCAGCATCTATCGTAATATACAAAAATTATAAAGTTGCCGAAGCTGCCACGGAATCCTTTTTAAATTCTGCGATTGCAAGTAAACTTTATCTTATTGATAACTCTCCAACGGATGAAGCATACGCTTTGGTAAGCAGAATTAATGACAATAGGGTAGAATATATTTTCAACAATAAAAATCTCGGTTATGGCAAAGCGCATAATATTGCTTTAAAACAGTCACTTCGCGAATCATTATATCACCTTATTTTGAACCCGGATGTTACATTCGAAAAAGGAACTCTTGAAAGCATTTTTTCGTTTATGCAACAATATCCTGCTGTTGGCCTATTAATGCCAACAGTGTTTTACCATAATGGTGCTATACAAAAGCTTTGCAACCCATTACCCAAGCCAATTAACCTAATCAGCCGCCGTTTTTTTTTAAATACTAATTGGGCAAAAAGAATTAATGATGATTACGAGCTGAAAGGGTTTAAATACAACCATTGCTTAAACGTTCCTAACCTTTCCGGTTGTTTTATGTTTTTACGTTGTGATACTTTAAAACAAACCGGTTTCTTTGATGAACGCTATTTTATGTACATGGAAGACATTGATCTATGTAGGAGAATTCACGCGGTTTCAAAAACAATATTTTACCCATCTGTAAGCATTATCCATGGTTTTGAAAAAGAATCTTATTCAAATAAAAGGCTGCTGAAACATCATATTATGTCTGCTATCAAATATTTTAATAAGTGGGGATGGATATTCGACAAGGATCGGGATGAATTCAATAAACGGCTTTTCAACGAACTTAAAAATATCAATAGGCATCTGCAAATTAATGCATGAATGTACCAAAAAGAGCAATAATTTTTATTTCTGGATTTATTCAATCCCATAAAAAATTTACGTTTGCAATCTTATGTCTAAACACATTCTCATCACCGGGGGGGCCGGATTCATTGGTTCGCATGTAGTACGGTTATTTGTCAATAAATACCCGGATTATAAAATTGTAAACCTAGATGCGCTGACTTATGCAGGCAACCTGGAAAACCTGCAGGATATTGAAAAAGCATCCAACTATGTTTTTGAGCATGCCAATATATTAGAGCCGGAGACCTTGCAAAACATCTTTGAACAGCACGACATCACAGATGTCATCCACCTGGCGGCAGAAAGCCATGTTGACCGTTCTATTTTGTCACCCATGGATTTTATCTATACAAATATTGTTGGTACAGTCAACCTTTTAACAGCCGCCAAAAATTACTGGAAAGAAGATTTGAGCAAACACCGCTTTCATCATGTATCAACCGATGAAGTGTATGGCACATTAGGCGATGAAGGCTTCTTTACCGAAGAAACGGCTTACGCACCCAACTCACCTTACTCCGCCAGCAAGGCTTCCTCCGATCATTTTGTACGGGCTTATGGCGAAACATTCCACATTCCGTTTGTAGTTACCAATTGCTCCAACAATTACGGCCCCAATCATTTTCCTGAAAAGCTTATTCCGCTCTTCATCAATAACATTATCAACAAAAAACCTTTGCCGGTGTATGGCAAGGGCGACAATACAAGAGACTGGCTGTATGTGATCGACCATGCAAGGGCCATCGACCTTGTTTTTCATGAAGGCAAAAATGGCGAACATTACAATGTGGGCGGTTTTAATGAATGGAAGAATATTGACCTGGTAAAACTGCTTTGCAAGTTGATGGATGAGAAACTGGGCCGCCAAGCCGGTGAAAGCGAAGAGCTCATCACGTATGTAAAGGACAGGCCGGGCCATGATCTGCGCTATGCCATTGACGCCTCAAAGATTAATAAAGAGCTTGGCTGGAAACCTTCCGTAACTTTTGAAGAGGGTTTAAGCAAAACCATTGACTGGTATTTGCAGAACGAAGAATGGCTGAAGCATGTTACCAGCGGCGCTTATCAAAACTATTACACAGAACAATACAGCAACAGGTAATAAATGAAGATTGAAAAAACCCCGCTGCAGGACTGCTACATTATTCACGACACAGTCTTTGCAGATAGCCGCGGCTATTTCTTTGAAAGTTTTAATGCTGAAAAGTTTGGATCACTTACCGGCATCAATACGCCGTTTGTTCAGGATAATCAATCTTCCTCTACAAAAGGTGTGTTGCGCGGACTACATGCGCAAACAGGCGAACATGCACAGTCAAAACTGGTGCGTGTTTTATCCGGTAAGGTACTGGACGTAGCGGTTGATCTCAGAAAATATTCACCCTCATTTGGCAAGGCTTTTTCCATTGAGCTTACCGACGATAACCATAAGCAATTATATATTCCCCGCGGCTTTGCACATGGCTTTGTGGTGCTGAGCGATACAGCCGTTTTTTTTTACAAATGCGATAATTTTTATAACAAGGCTTCAGAAATGGGTATTATGTATGATGATCCCGACCTGAATATTGACTGGCAGCTGCCTAAAGAAGAATTAATATTGTCTGATAAGGACATGCAGAACGCTTACCTGGCAGATATTATCCATCGCTTATAAACCTTTGAACGCGTGAACGTGTGAATTTTTAACCTAATAAATAACAGGTTGAATGCCTACATCCGCAATGTTCCGCAGGCATTCTATCTGACAATTAAAAACAGACTTTACACAGATGAAAGGAATTATACTCGCCGGCGGTTCCGGCACAAGGCTCTACCCTATTACAAAAGGCATCAGCAAACAGATCATGCCGGTATATGATAAACCGATGATCTATTACCCGCTCTCTGTTTTAATGCTGGCAGGGATAAAAGAAGTGCTGATCATTACAACACCGGATGACTCGGCACAGTTTCAACGCTTGCTGGGAAATGGAAGTGAACTCGGCTGCAGTTTTTCTTATGCGGTGCAGGAAAAACCCAATGGCCTGGCACAGGCTTTTGTAATTGGTGAAGAATTTATTGGCAGCGATAAAGTAGCCCTCATATTGGGCGATAATATTTTTTATGGCTCGGGCTTCAGCAGGCTGGTGCAGTCATTCAATGATGTGGAAGGCGCTGCTATTTTTGCTTATGAAGTGAATGATCCTGAACGCTATGGTGTGGTGGAGTTTGATGAAAACTTTAAAGCCTTATCTATTGAAGAAAAGCCGGCACAGCCAAAATCAAACTATGCAGTGCCGGGTTTATATTTTTATGATAACAGTGTTGTAAACATCGCGAAACATATACAGCCTTCCCCACGCGGTGAATATGAAATCACCGATGTAAACAAAGTATATCTTGAACAGGGCAAACTGAATGTGGGTGTTATGGACCGCGGTGTAGCCTGGCTGGATACCGGCACATTCGATTCTTTAAGCGATGCCTGCGAGTTTGTAAGGGTAATTGAAAAGCGCCAGAGCCGCAAGGTAGGTTGTATTGAAGAAGTGGCCTACCGCATGGGCTTTATAAACCGCACCCAACTCTTAAAGCTCGCTGACTTCTACTCTAAAAGCGGTTATGGAGAATATTTGAAAAAGTTGAAATAAAAAAAGCTCCTGAAAATTCAGAAGCTTATAAATAATTACTGGGAGTTGAATGTTGTTATATATTTTATAGTATTCAACTCTTACGGTGCTACCAGCCTGAAGCCGTTGCCATGAATATTTACGATTTCGATGTTTTCGTCGTCTTTTAAATATTTGCGCAGTTTGGCAATATAAACATCCATACTACGGCCATTGAAATAAGTATCGCTGCCCCATATTTTTTTCAACGCCCTTTCACGTGGCAGTAAATCATTTTTATGTTCTGCCAGCATTTTCAATAATTCATTTTCTTTTGGAGAAAGTGTTTGTGTTTTACCATCATGCGCCAGTTCACGTAGTTTGGGATTAAAATGATAACGGCCCAAATCAAATTCAATGTTTTCGCTTTCTTTATTCAGCTCTTCATTGCGTTTGAGAATAGCTTTTATTTTGAGTAATAATACTTCGCTGTCAAACGGCTTGGTAATATAATCATCAGCGCCAAGCTTATATCCCTGGATAATATCTTCCTTCATTGTTTTAGCGCTTAAGAAAAAGAGCGGTATTTCAGGATCAATATCGCGGATCTCCTCTGCCAATGTAAATCCATCCATATTGGGCATCATCACATCAAGCAGGCAAATATCAAATTTCTCACGCTGAAATGCAGCAAGCCCCAGCCTGCCATCTCTTTCAAGTGTAACATCATAATCATTTAATTCGAGGTAATTCTTCAGCACCATTCCAAGATTCGTATCATCTTCACACAGTAAAATTTTATATTTTTTTCCTTCCATAGATTGTTGTTTTAAAAATAAATATATATCAATAAAAATGCCTTAAATAAATATTTGTTGTTTAAAGATAAGGATGATTAAAAGAAATTTAATATGTGAATTCAGTTTAACGGATGTTTATATTTTTACAACCTGAAAAATGTGTTTATGCTATTAGGTCAGGATAATAAACTTAAGAAACTAATTATTATCGGCGACAGGATTTTAATAAGGCCTTCCAAACCAAACGAACGCACTTCAAGCGGCTTATACCTCCCTCCGGGTGTACAGGAAAAAGAAAAAGTGCAACAGGGTTATATTATAAAAACCGGCCCGGGTTATGCCATTCCTTTACCGGTGGAAAACGAACCCTGGCAAAGCGAGGAAGAACAGGTAAAATACATTCCGTTGCAGGCGAAGGAAGGAGACCTTGCCATATTTTTACTGAGCGGCGCAACAGAAGTTATGTATGAAGGCGAGAAATATTTTATTGTGCCCCAAAGCGCTATCTTAATGCTTGAGCGCGACGAAGAGCTTTAATTACCGCCTGTCCCTGCTATTAGAAAAAATAAGTATATACTGTAATAAAGTGGCAACTGAAGCCAGTGCTGCAACCACATAAGTAAGTGCTGCCCAATGCAATGCATCTTTTGCCTTTCCATGTTCCTGCGGCAGTGTTACGTTGCTTCTTTCAAGCCAGGCAAGTGCGCGGTTGCTTGCATCATATTCAACAGGAAGCGTTACCAGCGAAAAGATTGTGGTGAGTGCAAATAAAATAATACCTGCCAGTAATAAGCCGGGAAAAATATTGATTAGTATGATACCTGCCAGTAAAACCCATTGGACAATATTACTGCTGAACTGTACAAAAGGTACCAACCTGCTTCTAAGCATAAGCCAAGAGTAAGCTGTTGCATGCTGCACCGCATGTCCGCATTCGTGGGCAGCCACAGCCGCCGAAGCAATGCTATGGCCATTATAGACGTCGGGGCTTAAATTTACCGTTTTCTTAAAAGGATCGTAATGGTCTGATAAAAAGCCACTTACAGACATTACCTGTACATCATAAATACCATTATCACGCAGCATCTTTTCTGCTATCTCTTTGCCACTCAAGCCTTTAGCCAAAGGTAATTGCCCATATTTTAAGAATTTCCCCTTCAGTGTAGAAGAAACCACGAAACTGATGCCTAAAAAGATTAGTGAAACCAGGAAAATCGAATTCATTAATTTTTTTAAGGGATAACTGCAAATTTATAACCACTTAAAAATCAGTGTTGCAATTGCAGCCCGGTAACTTAGCAAGTGTCAAATCGGCTGATTCCACTTCTTTAGTATAAAAAATATGTCAAAATGCCCGACTAAGATGCCGGGAATAAATTCAAAAAGTTTTCAACAACACAAAAAATTTATTTTGTTATGTAGCCCATTATTGTAATTTAGTGCCTGAATTTAATGGGTTAGTAAGTAAAAAAGGGGCCGGTTATCTACCGGCCCTTTTTGTTACCTGTCTTCACACTACTTTTCATGTTTATGAAACTAAAAGCCACATTATCTTTATATAATGGCGAAGTTAAAAACTGCTTTTTTTTGTTCTAACTGCGGATATGAAAGCACAAAATGGTTAGGCAAGTGTCCTTCATGCAGTCAATGGAATACATTTATTGAAGAAGTAATTGAACGAAATCAAAAAGAAAAAAATTTCTGGAAAGATGTAACAGGCGAACGGCAAACATCCAAAGCAAAATTGCTGGATGCAGTTGAAAGTTTAAAAGAAGAAAGAATTATTACGCATGATGCTGAATTGAACCGTGCACTAGGCGGTGGTATTGTTACCGGCAGCATTACGTTACTGGCCGGTGAACCTGGTATCGGCAAAAGCACACTATTATTACAGGATGCATTGCAACTTAACAGCGCAGTTATTTTATATATAAGCGGAGAAGAAAGCGAACAGCAAATAAAAATGCGTGCAAACAGGTTAAACATACGCAACGAAAATTTTTATATACTTACTGAAACATCGCTTTCTGTAATTTTCACTGAAATAAAAAAGCTGCAGCCTTCTTTGGTTATCGTCGATTCTATTCAAACATTGCAATCAGATAATATAGATGCAACGCCCGGCAGTATAGCACAGGTGAGGGAATGTGCAGCAT
>JAEWJV010000121.1 GCA_023386395.1 Bacteroidota bacterium | reverse complement strand
GTGTATGGTGAAGTAACTGATTTTATAACGCCTGGCCGTTACATAACCTATAAATGGGATGGCGAAAATATGCGCATCACTAATTTTGAAGCAGCCAATCAATTTGTAAAAAGAGAATACAGAAAAGGCTGGGGCGAGTTGAAATTATAAACCTCATCCTTACCCTTTATCCATAAGTGAGAAGGGCGGGAAAGCAACGTTTAACTTGTTTGATCAACTTAATTTATCACGCTATTAAAAGTCCTCTGCTTTGGAGAGGATTTAGGAGAAGCTATGAAAATATTTATCGACGATTCTTATGAAGCCATGTCAAAACGTGTTGCAAATGATGTGATCAATGTAATGCAAACATTATCACAACCATTATTTGTTGCAGCTTCCGGCGATTCACCGAAAGGCTTGTATAAAGAATTAGCGTATAAAAACAATGCTTCACTCATCAATATTTCAACCTGGTATTTTTTAGGTTTGGATGAATGGATTGGGCTTGATGCCAATGATGAAGGCAGTTGCCGTTATATGCTGAACAAAGATTTATTTCATCCATTGCATGTGAAGAATGAAATGATTTGTTGTTTTGATGGCAAAACAAATGATGCAGCAAAAGAATGCAGCCGCATTGAAAATTTTATTGAACAGCATAATGGAATCGATGTAGCCATTCTCGGTCTTGGCATGAATGGCCATATTGGTTTAAATGAACCTGGTACTTCCCCGTTGCTTCGTTCGCATGTTTCAGATATTGCAGAAACAACAAAAACAGTGGGGCAGAAATATTTTTCCAAACCCCAGGCACTTACAAAAGGCATCACGCTTGGGCTTGCCACTTTAATGGAGGCAAAGCATTTATTCTTAATAGTGAGTGGCGACAAGAAAGCAGCAATTTTAAAGGATGCGTTGCAGCATGCACCAACAGAAAGCATTCCTGCCACTTTAATAAGAGAGCATCCGGGCTTCACGGTATATGCAGATAAAGAGGCAGCAAAATTGCTTTAGTCAAAAAACCGATAGGAAAAAGAAGATAAGGGAGAGATTGAAGGCTGTTATTTCACATCATGCCTGCGAGCATTTTTCACCTTATTAAAATTTGCCAGGCAGCTATCCAAAGACTGGCCTTCGCTATAAATGCAATCACAAAATTCCTCGCAAGCCGCAGGGTTTTTGCTGGAAACACATTGATTTATGCATGCTTCTTCAGAGTTGCCCGGCACAATTTCATATAAATAAAACGTACCGATGATGATAAAGGCTAACACTGCAAAGCAGCTTCCAAAAAATATAATCCGGAGGCGCTTACCCAGGAGGTTTTTTATTACAGGAGAGTTTGCTTTGGGTTGTTTAAATGGCAAAATGTATTTTAAGCGGTCATAATCCCAAATTAATAAAAACAAACTTGCTAATGCCATCATTGTGTTGAGCCGGGTACCATCAAAACGGGTAGCATAAGTGAGCACACAAATATTGATGATGATGGGAAAATACATCAGTGCGCCAAGAAGAGAAGTGCGTGGAATGAGTAATAATATAGCTGTTATAATTTGAACAACTCCAATGAATGTATAATAATATCCCGTAAGATATAAGGCATCGAAATAATGCCCCAAAGGATTGTTGGAGGGCAAGCCTGCGGCAAACCGTTCACCCATGATTTTAACGAAGCCAGCGGGAAGAAAACTTGCTGCCAGCGCGATGCGGCAAAAAACCGCAAATCCCTGAAACCACTTGTCAGACTTTGCCTCATAGTATATTTCCCCAATTCTGTTCATTCCGTTCCTGAAATCTTCATATAATTTGTAAACTCGTTAAGGCAGCAACTGGCTTTTACTGTATTTGCTTTTTAGCTTGATATAGATTTATAATTAGCCATATTACCCCGATAATTATTAAAAGCAATGGCAAAGCGCCTGGTTCATCTTCAACCTTAATCATATAAATCATTAGAATGATTCCTAAGGATATACTTAAGACCGGAAGTAATTTGCCCCATTTTAGTTTTTGGCTGATCTCCTTCTTCATAATATTTCAATATTAAAAAGCACTTTGAATTACAAAGTAATTATAAAAATTCCATTTCTTATAATTTTTTTTAAGAAACTTTAAACTGGATTATACTTCATCCGGAAGAGTTCCATTTTGTGGTTAGACTGTTATGCGGGCCAACGGAATTTATGCATGGCTGATGTCAGGATAAGCTTTGCAGCCATGTATTCTTTTGCAGAACCGTCGATTTATTGCTTAAGCCTATTAAAGTCAGTCATCATACTATCTTCATAAGTCCGGAGTAATGAATCATAATTACTGGTATTTTCTGAAATAGCTTTACCTGTTAACTCATAAGACCTCAACCTGAGATTACAATAATGAAGGATTATTTTATTACGCTCATGCAAGGCATCAGGCAACTGAAATTTATCCAGGTCATTTATGATTTTTATATTTTCATTCCAATAATGGATTCCTCTTGTAACCATTGCTTTCACCGTATCTGCAGGTGTATCTGCATTCGCATTGCTATAAAGCATTAAAGCTTTCTTCTCGTTTTCAGCGAATACTTTCATACCGGCATCATACCGGCCAATATCATTTGGGATATTAAAACAAACAACAAAAGAAGTTGTCAATACAAAAGCAGCAAGCGCAATTAATGTTGTGTATTGAAAGACATTGGTAACAGTTTTTTTCAAGCCCGGGTAATAAGCATACCCGATTAGCAATCCGCATATCAATCCTCCAATATGCGCAGCATTATCAACTCCTCCCTTCATCCCATTGGCAAGGTTGTAAAGCACAAATACGCTGATGCTTGCCAGTAATGCTTTGCGTGCTGTTTTTTCAATGAGGTTAGTGGTAAGCATGGCAAGAAATACTCCGTATAATCCGAAAATGGCTCCTGACGCACCGGCGCTTATTGTGAGCTCGTGCCAATATAAACTGTTTACGCTGCCGGCAACGCCTGTGAGGAAATAAGCTGTAAAAAAACGAGGGCTGCCTAGCCTTGGTTCTAATAATAACCCTATGTATAACAACGCATACATATTTAATAAAAGATGCAAAATGCCAATATGTAAAAAACAGTTTGTTATCACGCGCCACCATTGGCCACTTAAGGTTAATGGCCGGAAATTAGCACCCCAGCTAATCAAAACTTGATTATCGGGAAGCAAAATATTTGCCCCGAATATCACCATTAAAATAAAGATCAATATATTGATATCAATTAAAAGGGGAGTAACAAAGTATCCTTTCACCGGTATAAATAAATTGAAAAAACCTTCTTTCGCAGCTTCTGTATTTTGAAATACTTTTTCTTTGCTTGCCTCAAATGCAGGCTGCAGTTCTTCCCATTTCTGAGTTACTTCTTCATCTGTAACGGCAGGCAGGATTTCATTAAAGGATGTAATAAATCTTTCAACATTTTTTTTGTTCACATTCCAGTCAAACATCTGGCTGCCAATGCAGCGGCTTTCAATATGCGCATTATCATTCTCAATAGTAACAATGATTTCTTCCCCTGAAGACCTGGCTGAAAGCTTGCCGTATGCAGTAAAACCGGCTTCATTTATATGAGCAATATTCCAATTAAATTTCTTTGCTGCTTCAAGCGCAACTACCAGGAAATTTTGTACGGAAACATTTTCCAGCTCCATATTACCGGTGTATTTAGGGTTTAATCCAAATGACATAATATTAGTTTAGGTATGTACAGTTAATAAATTTGGTGACCAAAAATATAAATAAATACAAAACAATTTTCCTGCTGCTTATGTTTTTTACAGGTTGCTATTCAAGCTTTATATCTTTTCCGCCTTTACTGCTGGCAGCATCAATATTCCATCCGCTTGCTAAAATGTATGGTGTTGCATTTTGGGCATCTTCATTTTTATAGCTGCATTCAAGTGTTCTGCTTTCACCCGGCGCCAGTGAAATATAATTATCAGAAAAGGTCACCGGCAATATATCATCGCCATCCTTATGTTGCAGGCATCTTACATGAATAAAAAAAGCAACCGCTTTTCCTGTATTCTTAATAGTGATAGCATGTATCGTTTCCTTTTCCTTTTTTATGGATGAAGATGATACATCAAGCGTTGTTACAGGCATATGCTGCAATGCCGTATAATCCGCAAAATCCGATTGTGGCGCATAATACCATTTTGATTTTTGCCAGTTCAGCGCATCTGCTTTTTTTGAAAGCCAGTACCAGTTAATACTCTTTGTTTGCTGGTCTTTATCTTTCAATTCCAATCTTAAAAAATATACATCCGATAAATTATTTATTGATGGAATGGCAAAACATTTCTGCGTTCCGTCTTCACCAATATTTGTTGAGATTGTATTAGAATATTTATTCGTTCCGTCTAAATTAAATATATCTGCCTTTACCGTTAAGCCATCATATTTTTTTAAATAAGAATTGATAACAGCCACTTCATTTGTTTTGTAAGAATACATTACATGCAAGGGCTCCATTGATTTCTTCATACCGAAATAAGTGCCTGCAGGGTAGAGGTAATAATCATACGTATGCCATATTAAACCCGGCCATGAATTGGCAAGCATCCATTGCACTACGCCGGTTGCCGTGTTGTATTTTTTTAAGCCATACGCTTCCATCATGGCACGGTGTCCTTCATAATTTTGCAACTGCGCTTTTCTCAGGTAATCATGAATATCCGTTACATTTCCATAACGGTTGAACAAAGCCGTATCGAATATATTGGTAGTGCCAAAAGTCATCGTTCCGCAATGGTACAGCCAGTCAGAATTGGTAAACCAAAGCGAATCTTCCGGAAGAAATTTTATCAGGCTTTCATACGGCGGTATAGATGGTCCGGGAGAAATTTCTGTTGCAAAGCTCCATGCGCCACCATATTTGGCGGTATCTGTTTCCCAATAAACAGGTGGCACCCAATCGTAAGGGCCATTCATTTTTACACCGCTAAAGCCCGATACTTTTGATTTGCTTGCATCAGCGGTTCCGATAGTTGGATTAGGCCAGTTTAAATTATCTTCTATCGTTAAATAATGCCTTTCAACAGTTGTGTCACGTGGCGGCATATCGCTGCCGTTCAGCCAAACCATTATGCATGCTTTGTTGCGCAGCCAATACATCATGCTGCTGTCAGATGACATGGCAACTGCGCGTTCTGCAGCATCCCAGTTTTCAGGATATTGCCAGGCGCCGCAACACATCCAGCCTGTCATTACCAATAAACCTTCTCTATCGCATATATCATAAAAATTATCATCTTCAAATTTGCCTTCGCTGCGTACGATATTCATATTCATATCACGCACTAATTTCAATTCCTGTTCATCACGCAATAACGAATGCCGCTGAAAAATATCAGGCGACCATGCAGCGCCACGCAGCATGATGCGCTTTCCATTCACCATAAAAACCCTCGACTGGTCATTAATAAATTCTGATGTGATTTCGCGAATTCCAAAATTCTCCGCAATTGAATTGCTTGTTTCATTATTTACAACACAGGAAATTTCTACCCGGTTTAAATCGGGCTTTCCATACTGCCAGGGCCACCAGATCTTAGGATTCTTAATATTCAGTTGCTTCAAATCATCAGGATTAAAATTTATCTCCTTCTTTTCATGCGGCAGCAGGTGTATGGTTTGTTCAAAATTTACATCTTCATTTATAGTTCCTTTTACAAGGGCATCCTGCGGCTGATCTGTATAGTTTGTTGCCAATGCATATACTGTAAGATGCGCAACATCCAAAGAAGGCAGATCGAAATGTGTTGACACGAAGGGATGATCAATGCCCACTTTATTAAAGGTTTCTATCTCAATATTATTTACGATACCGCCGTTGTAATCAGGCGGGTAATGTATCCAGTCTGCATAATCAATGGCAAGATCGCCATCACGCCTGTTAGGATTAAACGGCCTGAGAATTTCAACCGCCAATACATTCGTTCCTGCATACTGAATATCGTTTGTAATATCGAGATTGATGATGCGGAAAGGCCCTTTTATTTGTGAACTGTCTGCAATTAGTTTTCCATTCAGCCAAACATTTGCTTTGTAATTAATACCATGCAATTTGAGCACAACATTTTTATTTTTTTCTGATGAAGGCAGTTCGAATGCTTTCCTGAACCACCATGTAGCATCAAATTTTTTATCGGCAAGTTTTTCAAAATTTTTCCCATAGAAAGGATCAAAGTTGTACACATGATTAGCAAGCAACCCGGCGATAATTGTAGATGGAACTGATATGGGATACCATCCGTTTGCTAAAAAATCCGGCATGGAAATTTTGCCGCCTTTTGTATCATCGGTTACAGATGACTGCATGCGCCAGTCATCATGCAATATCATGCTGAAACTTTCTTTGCGTGTTTGACTAAAAGCAGCATGCAGTAAAACAGAAAGCAAAGCGACTGCAAATATTTTTTTCATACACATTAATAACAAGTTTAGATATTCAAGATGTAATCATTAATCTTCAAAGCATTTAATGCAATAAATCGCGGCTCTCAGCCGGTTGCATCAAAATATAAAGCAGCAGCACCAAGAATACCACTGTTTTGCAGCGATGAAACTTCAATACTTAAGCGTTCTGCAGATTTTGAGAAAGCAAAGGTTTTAATACGCTTCCACATGGCTTCTTCAAAATAATTATAAGCATGCCTTACGGAGCCGCCGAGAATAATTATCTGCGGATCATACGTGTACATGATCATCTTGATACAATTGCCGAGGTGTGTACCGAGCTCCTCATACAATTTCAACGCCTGCACATCTTCCTGCCGGGCCTGCGTGTAAACAAACTCGCCACTTAATTTATATACATTATCAAAAAAAGAACCGCTGCAATAATATTCATAAACCTTATCCAGGTAATCCACCATACCAAACTCACCGGCGCCGCAATTAGGCCCGGCATATAATTTTTTATGAATGATAATACCTGCGCCCACACCCGTTCCAACAGTCAATCCAATCATCGAATCATATCCCTTGCCTTTGCCAAAATAATATTCACCCAATGCAAAACAATTGGCATCGTTATTTACGAATACCGGCACATGATAGCGATGTTCCATAATTTTTTTCAGGTGCACTTCTTTCCACGAAGGAATATATTGCACATCGTAAACAATGCCTTCCTGCACATCTACAACGCTGGGAACGCCAATACCTATTGCTGTTATATCATCATGCATCAATTCATCAGTTAATGCAAACACATCATTCAAAACGTCTTCTTCCGAACCATTGCTGCGAATACGTTGTGATGCTACCTGCGATAAATCGTTCTCCTGAACAATTGCGCCGCGAATATTGGTAGCGCCCAAATCAATCCCTATAATTTTTTCATTCATAAATATCAATAATACCGGTTTGAGTTTTTAAAGCTTTAACCGCATTTAGGAAATTTCTTTTTTATCAAAAATGGTTTTGTTGGTAATAAGCGGCTTTGCCCAGAAACCAATGCTTAACATATAACTCATTGTGATATAAATAAAACACATAGCCACTTTTAACCCGAATAAATTGCCGAGCCCGCCTATAAGCAGTTGCACTATAGCGCCGCCAATAATTCCCGTAACTAAAATACCGGCGAATGAACCATGGTCTTCTGAAACGGAACTTAATGCCAGCGAAAAAATAACCGGGTACATTACAGACATAAAGAACCCAACAATGGGAAATGAATACAATGAAACATTGGCGCTTCCAAAAAGGCCAAGCGTTAAAAATATCAATGCCGCAATTGTAAAGATGATGAGTAGTTTACGGCTGTCCATCAGCTTCAGCAGCAGCAGTCCCAACACGCCGCCGGCTGTCATTAAGCCCCAGAAATAAGCCACAGCATGTGCTCCTGTTGTTTGCGGATCGAACTGATGGTATTCAAATAAAAACTGCGACATCCAGTATGAAACGCCCTGCTCTGTTCCAACATAACAAAACAATGCAATAAAATAAGCAATCACCACGGGCTTCTTCAATAATAATAAATGTGTTTTTAGCGGGCCTGCCTTTTCATCGCTCTTTAATTCAACTTTTGGAAATCTTGATGCAAGGATGATCAAAAACATGAATAAACAAATGACAGCGAATAACCAGTACAGAGATATCCAGGGCATAGCTGCTGGTATATGTGATTTTAAAAGATCAAACAGGCCCTGGTTTGTCGTGTTAATATTTGTAACCATGTAAGAATATACCAGCGGGCTAATAAACGATGCAGCACCAAAAATTAATTGAGCAAGCACAGAAGTGAATGCATAATTCTCTTCGCCGCCTGCTGTTCTTAGTAATGGATTAATAACCACCTGCAGCATAGCCATACCGCAGCCAATAAGAAACAATGATAAAACAGCCGTAAGATAATTTGGCCATAGCGCTAACATAAGCGAACCTATAAAAGCTACAACGAATGCAGTCACCATAATTACCTTCTCATTATATTTCTGCACCAGCATGCTTGATGGTATTGACATAACGCCATAAGCAATAAAAAATGCAAAAGGCAAAAGCCCGGCAAGCAGGTCACTCAGCTTAAAGTCCTGGATAAATTCTGGTGAGAGCGGCCCGATGATATTGGTAAGAAAAGATATAACAAAGAACGTAAGCATTATTAATGCTACGATGTAGTAGTTGCGTTTCATGTTTCAATTATAAGCAATGAAAGAGGCAACAAGTTAAGAATAAAGTGATTGATGTGATGAACAGGGAAGATGAATAATGAATAATCAGTAATAGAAACAATAATAATAAATAATGTAAGGCCGGAATCATGTGGCGCACAGCCTGAGCTAAAACCTGGAAAACATTTCCATAAACTCCTGCTTCCTGCTCCGGGAAATATTGATGGTGGCATCATTATCCATAATAAGATAACCGCCATCCACACGCACAAATTTTTTAATATGGTTCAGATTAATGAGATAAGAACTATGTACACGATAAAAATCGTCGCCGCTTAAAGCATCATCTATATCACGCAGCGTTTTGGAAACCAGTATTTTTTTCCCGCCTGCAAGCACTACATTGGTATAATTGCTTTCTGCCTCGCAATATATTATTTCAGATGTGGGCACAAACGTTAGCCCTTCGCCTGTTGTAAGCGCAATGCGCTGCGGCGCTGTTTTTACGGGTTGATTTATTTGCTGCAGCAGTAATTGAAATTGTTCTTTTGTGGGCACAGATGTTTTTTCTTCTATGCGCTGAATAGTTTGTATGAGGTCTTCCGGATCCACGGGCTTTAATAAATAATTGACAGCGCTGTACCGGAAAGCTTTAATGGCAAACTGGTCGTATGCGGTACAGAACACAACATCGAAAAACAATTTATCAAATTGCTCAAGCATATAAAACCCATTCATTTTCGGCATTTCAATATCAAGAAAAACCACCTGCGGTTTATGACGGTTAATAGCTTCAATGCCCGTCTTTGCATTATTGCACATAGCAGCAATGATAACCTGCGGGCAATATGTTTTTAACAGCCACTCCATCATTTCAAGTGCATTTTTCTCATCATCTATTAAAACCGCTTTTATCATAGCAATACTATTTTTCCGTTTACTGATCAACAGGTATCATAATAATAACCCTTGTGCCCGCAGCGCTGCCGTCATCATATTTAAGGTCGCATATTTCAACAGAAGCATCAAACTGCACATGTTTATTAAGCAGGGCCAGCCTGTCTTCCGTAAGCTTCATGCCTAAAGATTTTTTTGATGAAACAGATTTGCTTTTTAATTCCATGGCACGCTGCCTGCCAACGCCGTTATCTTCTATCATGCATTGCAATACATTATTGCTGATGGAAAGATGAACGGAAAGATGCCCTGCTTCTTCTTTATGCAGCAATCCATGCCATATTGAATTTTCTACGTAAGGCTGAATAATAAGCGGCGGAACAAATAAGCTGTCAGCACAAACATCTTCATCCGTTGTAATGGTATAGGTAAATTGTTTTTCAAAACGAATGCTTTCCATTTCAATATATAGCTTCAGCGCTTCGAGTTCACTGGAAAGGGTAACGGTTTGATTATTGCTGTTATCAAGTATAAGCCTTATAAGCTTTGCAAACCTTGTAAGGTAAAGCGATGCCGTGGCCTGGTCGCTTTTTACTATGTACCGGTTAATAGAATTAAGACAATTAAAAATAAAGTGAGGATTCATTTGCGCCCGCAATGCCTGCATTTCAACTTCTGCCATTTTCTGCTTTGTTTCCATCAATGATTTTTCTGCTGCTGCCTTTTCGGCTTCCGCTTTTATATTCATTATTTTACCTGCACACAAGGAAGCAATTGTTTGAAGTATATGCAGGTGCTTTTGAGTAAAGAACGATTTTTTTGAGTGTTCGCAATCAATTACGCCAAAAACTGCATCTTCAATCATAACCGGTACCGCTATTTCCGAAAACCTTCTTTTATCATCCACAATATACCGTTCATCTTCCAGTGTGTTTTTTACAATAACCGGCTGTCCCGTTTGTGCCACGTAACCTGTTATACCTTTTCCAACGGGTATTTCAATGGGCGTAATAATAGTAAATGCTTTCGGGCTTTTAGCGCCATAAGCTGCCACCTGGCATAAAACCTGTTTTTCCTTATCCAATTCGTATATTACACAGTCTTCAAAGTGAAGGCGGCCTATACAATTCCTGGCGACATCCCATAACACTTCCCTCACTGTTTGCTGCTGGTGCATGCTGGAAGCAAAGTGATTAA
>JAEWJV010000081.1 GCA_023386395.1 Bacteroidota bacterium | reverse complement strand
TTGCTGCGCTTTTACATCCCAGTAATCGGCAGTAAATGATCCATCGGTAGGAGGCCCCCATGTATCGGTATTATCATATTGCCATTCGTAAATCCGTTCGCCCTGCCCGTATTGCATTTGCTCAGCTATAAACTGGTAAGGCTGGTCTGCAAGTGCAGAGAGATTATATGATACCCCAAGCCCTTTTTGGCCGCCTCTTCCAGACTTTGTAGTAATCATCACTACGCCATTACCGCCCTGTGCGCCATAAAGAGCGCCTGCGCTACCTCCTTTAAGAATGGAAACGGAAGCGATGTCTTCAGGATTTAATTGCGAAAGAATATTTCCAAAATCAACCCCGTCTTTCGACGTAAATGTTTGAGTGCCTACCGGTATTCCGTCAATCACATACAGAGGTTGCGACCTGGAAGATACGTCAGCGCCGCTGCTTATTGAAGGCATTGTTGTAGTGCCACGAATATTTACCATTACGGAGGAAGTAGGGTCGCTGCTAAGGTTAGTAAGGTTTACACCGCTTACCTTGCCATCCAGGGATTTCAGCACGTTTGGATTAGCTGCTTTAACCAGGTCTTCGGAATTAATATCGCTTACGGAATAGCCTAACGATCTTTTCTGCCTTGAAATGCCAAGGGCGGTCACTACTACATCATCTAAAGAAGAAACTTCAGGGCTTAATGTAATGTCGAGATGCAGTTGGTCGCCCACCTTTACGGTAAAAGGTTTATATCCTACATAGCTAAACCTTAATTCAGCCGAAGGCGGTACAGGTATTGAGAAGTTTCCTAAATTATCTGTGCTTACGCCTGACGTTTGCCCCACTACAGATACCGATACGCCTTCTAAAGGGTTACCTTTTTCGTCTTTTACCGTTCCGGTTATTCTCACATCATTTACCTCCAATTTCTTTTTCTTTTCAGCAGGCGATCTCATGGTTTTGCCGGTCTTAAACCTGTAATTCCCCGGGTCACTATAAGAAAAACCTTCCAGGGGAATATAAATAAGCGCAACCGTGATAAGGAGGGAAATACATCTTAACTTAAACAGGATGCGGTCTTCTTTAAAAAATTGATGCAAAGGGAAAGATTTCATCGTTAAGCATTTTTAGTTTGTAGAATTTTTAATTAACAGAGAGCTAATAAAACAGCGTTGGTAATTTCGGCAATTGTTTAAATCAAAATAAAAGCTAAGGCTCTAAATCCCAAACGAAAATAGATTATATGCATGTTAACTTTATATTGATTGTTACCAAATCATTGTACCATCTTATCATGTTAATTGAGGGTGAAATTCAGCAGCCCGTCCCGGGCTTAAACATGTACTGTATAACCGGTTTTGAAAGCTTTGGGTTATGCTGCTTTAATTCACATTAAACTGTTTGATCAATTCAACGGCACTATCAAAAGAAATTAGCAGCCAAAGGCGGGCAGTCCCATATAATTTATAACATATTTATTAAAGCCATAAGCACGTTTAAAATTATTTTAAGATAGCTGTGCATCTTGCATGGTATATTTTTTTTCTGTTATTAATATTTTCTGGCTATCCTTATCTTTTTTTATAATAGTTATGGAGAAGGTGGTTGATAGTGCGCTATATTTATTAAAAGGCTAATTTGCGATGATATAAATACATTGACGGCGTTTGGCACATACTGACATAAATATCTGGCAATCGTTCTTAAGTGGTGATAAATTTTCATTTGAAGAATTAATGAAAACTTATTACGAAGTTCTTTTCAACTATGGTTCAAAGTACGCAGGAGATAAAGAGCTTATAAAAGATTGTATTCAGGAATTATTTATTGGCCTCTGGACCAGGCGGCATAATCTTAGCCAGGATGTAAACCCTAAAGCATACCTTATAGCCTCTTTCAGAAGATCCTTGCACAGAAAGATACAATCTGAAAAAAAAATATTGCAGGCAGGTGAAATGCCAGGCAACTTTGAGTTCGAATTATCAATTGAAGAAAGAATAATTTACAACGAAAACGATAAGCTACTGGCCTATAAATTAAAAGAATTAATTGAAACCCTGCCCGAGCGGCAAAAAGAAGTAATATACCTTAAATTTTTTGTGGGATTGAACCGTGATGAAATTGCCGAAATTATGGGTAACAAGCCACAAACTGTTTCCAATCTTTTACAAATGGCTTTTAAAACGCTAAGGATAGAATTGAAAGATATATCCGTTGTTAAGATTGCACTAATGATTACAGCCTTTTGTTTTAAATAGCTGTATTATCGGTTTACCCATACCGGTGCCAGCCAGGCAACAGGTTTTTTCGCATCGGCATCTTTTGCATCGCCACCGCCGGTATTCCAAACCCGTACAAAATAATATTTCGATCCTTCATCTTGCAGGCTTACATTCCAGGTAACCGTATATTCTCCTTTGGTAGTATAGGTTTTTACTATTTTGCCGCTGTCTGTAACAATATCCAGTTTTGTAATTTTATCTGAAGTATCATTTATATCAGTATCATTAATACTGATCTTGAAATGATAGGTTTTTGCGGAAGGAATTGTTGAGCCCATAATGTTATCATTAACCGTATAACTGCATTGAATATTTTTTTCAAGCGATGCATACGTTCGCCTGTTTTTCATCGCATCAAGAATGGCCGCTTTCGTTTTATTCTCTGCCAGTACAAATGTTCTCGAAGTATGATTTGCTATACCGGTTAAACCATGATTATCATTGCCGCAAACAGGCGAGACTTTCCATCCTTTATCCAAAGCATGTATGAAACCTTCATAATGAATTTTATTATTTGAATTGATCACCTCAAGCAGGGTAATAATGTTTGTTATTGAATCATCTCTGTAAGCCCAGTTGTTATATTGTTCAGGCCCGGGATGATTAAAGCTTGCTACCACCGGACCATCTCCGTTTGGTTTTACAGTTTTAAGCCAATTATATAAGTATTTAAGATCAATACCTGGTTTTAGTGCATTAAGGTATGTTGCTGTATTTATAACATTGATATGCCCCTGGCCGTTGGGGCCATCATTTTCCGAATGCTCATAGCCTCTTATGGCAACGAAATTTTTGTTTGTAGCTGTTTCGGCGTTTTCCGCTGCACTTATCCATGCTTTATTTAAACTATCCGGTGGATTAAAAATATATTCCTGTGAATGATCTGTTGTTACATAAAAATCATAACTGTTTTCTTTCGCCACTTTATAATGTACAGCAGGATCTCCCTGGTATTTTTGCCTGTCTGCTTTTAATGAAAGGCCAGGTCCCGGGTATTGGCTCGATTTTATAATGATAATAGCAGGGCAGGCTTGAATCTTAACATATCCGGCTTTCCATGTGTCTATTGAATTGTTGGCGCTGTCTTCATCAAAAACCGCAATTCCTTTACAGTTATTCTTTTCAATCTGCTCACCATGAGACCATGTATAACTTGTGTGTGCATGCGTGTTACCTGTATATATATTGTATCTGCCTGCAATCTTATTGGTTTGAGCGTGTAGAAAGCTATTGGTTATAAACAGGCAAATCAAAAAGAGCAAACTAAATTTTATTGTAGTTATCATGTGTTGATTTTTTATATCATTTTATCAAGAGACGAAGAATAAATTCTAATACCATGTTTTATACTATAAAAAAAGTTTTCTTTTTATAGTATCTGAAAATCGTTTCTGTCTCTTTATTGTTTTAACGGTTGTTTTATACTGTAAGCATACCTTATGGTTAAGCATTGCTTTGCAAATAACTGAGCGAATCTTATTCTTTTATTACCTGTTTATTAAGTAATGGTTGCGTTATTATTAATTCTTGTAAACGATGCTTAAACATCATCATCATTCATAAAAATTTGCCCCGCTAAAAAGCATTACTGTTTAAAACCAAACTGATAATATGAAAAGTTTTACGCTTTACAACAAGCTATTAAAGTTGTTTTATGCCCATGTTTATTCAAAATTATTTTGTTGCTGTTTGCTCTTGCTTTGCCTGCAATCAAACGCGCAGAATAAATTAAATTATTCAGTAAGCGGAGTTGTTGCAGATAGTAATAACCTTCCGCTTTCGGGTGTGTCTGTAAAAGTTAAAGGAGGAACGCAAGGCGCCTCAACTGATGCTGAAGGAAAATTTAGTTTGTCGTTCTCCGTCAACAAAAATCCATTACTGGTTGTAAGTTATGTTGGCTTTGAAACAAAAGAAATACCTGTGGCAAACAATCAAACATTAAACATCATATTAAAACAGGAGGGAGGTACGTTGGGTGATGTTGTTATTGTTGGCTATGGAAAACAAAAGAAAGCAACTGTTACTGCAGCTATATCTTCTGTTGATGGCGATGCATTGGTTAAAGCGCCTGTAGCCAATATAAGTAACTCGTTGGGTGGAAGGGTTTCGGGTATCATAAGCCGTCAATCAACGGGAGAACCCGGTGAGGATAATGACAGGATACAGATACGCGGCATAGGTACAACCGGAAGCTCAGATCCGCTTGTTATAGTGAATGGTATTCCGCGCCCTTACAGCCAGCTAGATCCAAATGATATTGAAACAGTAACGGTGTTGAAAGATGCTGCGGCTGTAGCGCCTTACGGCCTGGCCGGCGCTAACGGCGTTATTCTTGTTACTACAAAAAGAGGTAAGGAAGGAAAATTTTCTTTGAATTATGATGGCTTTTATGGTTTTCAAAAACCAACCAACATGCCTCAATTTCTGAATGCATATGATTATGCAAGATTATTAAGCGAGGCGAATGTAAACATTGGAAATGCGCCAACTTATACAGAAGAACAGTTGCAAAAATTTAAAGATGGAAGTGATCCCGACCATTATCCAAATACAGACTGGGTTAATGAAGTATTGAGTAATGATGCGCCGATAACAAGGCATAGTGTATCGTTTTCCGGTGGTTCTCAAAAAATACGTATTTATAGTAACATAGGTTATTTATACCAGGAAGGTGTTGTGCCTGTTATAAAGTTTAACCGTTATAATCTTACATCAAGTATTGATGCTAATGTTACTGCCACTACAACAGTATCGCTGGATATACAAGGCATGTTTTCAAAACAAAAAAACCCGGGTGGTAATGATGGTACAGCCATATTTACCAACGTAACAGAATACCCGCCAATATTACCGATAAGATTTAGTGATGGAAAAGCCGCCAACGCATTACTGCCGCAGATATATGAAAGCGGGTACGATAACCTGATGAACAACATGTTCAATGCAAAATTGCAGATAGAACAAAAACTTCCGTTTATACAAGGCTTATCATTAAAAGGCGCTTTTGCCTATAACAAATATTATACTTTTCAAAAAGTATGGCAGTTGCCTGTAACGTTTTACAGCCTCGATGGCAACAATGAATATGTTACACAATCTGCCGGGCCTGTAAGCCCTACCTTAACTGAAACATTTAATGAAATACAAAACATAATTGTACAGGGCTATATTACTTACGATAGAACTTTTGGCAAACATTCAATTGGTGCACTGGCCGTAGTTGAAACGCAGAAAGGTCTTAACAATGCGTTCAATGCATCAAGAATAAATTATTCTGTTCCACTTGATGAACTCAGCTCGGGAAGCAGTAATAAAAATGATTTTAATAATGGCGGTGGTTCAGGCCAAAGCGCACAAACAGGTTTGGTGTACAGGGTTAATTATACGTATGCAACAAAATATCTTGCAGAGTTATCAGGCCGTTACGACGGGCATTATTATTTCGCTCCAGGTGAAAGATATGCGTTCTTTCCTGCTGCTTCACTCGGATGGCGTTTGTCAGAAGAAAATTTTATAAAAGATAATATTACCTGGATCAATAATTTAAAGATCAGGGGGTCTTACGGAAAGTCTGGAAACCTTGCTGGTGGCCCGTTTCAGTACCTGCCTTCTTATGGTTTGCGCAACAGTTATGTTTTTGGCGGAACAAGCCCGGTACAGGTTCAGGGTATATATGAAAATACACAGGCCAATCCCAACATAACATGGGAAACAGCTAACAAAGCCGACATAGGATTAGATGCTTCATTATTCAGAAATAAGCTCACATTTTCTTTCGATGTTTTTAAAGAAAGAAGATCGGATATGCTTATTGCGCCCCAGGCAGCGCTGCCTGCAGAATATGGTATCAGTATATCGCAGGTAAATGCAGGCATAATGGAAAACAGGGGCCTTGATTTTAGTATCAGCACAGACCAGGCATTTAAAAATGGTATGCGCCTGAACGCGGCTTTTAATTTTACGTATGCACAGAATAAACTTATTCAAACTTTTGAAAGTGCGTCTACTTATAACAATCCAAACAGAAGACAAACCGGAAGGCCATACAATGCACAATTCGGTCTGGAAGCATTAGGCTTATACCAGGTTAATGATTTTGATGCTGATGGTAATCTTAAACAGGGGTTGCCTGTTCCATCCTTTGGTGCTGTTAAACCCGGCGATATAAAATATGCTGATATAGCTGGTACACCCGGCACCGACGGAAAGCCCACAGCGCCTGATGGCAAGATTGATATTAATGATTATAATCTTATCGGCGATCCTTTATTTCCACAAATAATTTATGGATTGAATTTAAATTTTTCATGGAAAGGGTTTGATGTAAGTGCGCTTTTACAAGGCGCTGCAAAAGCCAGTATTTACCTGAGTAATGAAATGGCTTTTCCATTTTTTAACGGTGCAAAAATATTTAAGCAACAGGCTGATTTCTGGACGTCTGAAAATACAAATGCTCCCTATCCACGCTTAACACCAACACCCATTACCAACAACACGCAACCGTCTTCTTTCTGGATTAAAAGCGGTAATTATTTGAGATTAAAAACGGCGCAGGTAGGATATTCATTGCCTGCATCAGTTCTTAATAATATGCATATTGCTTCATTGCGTGTTTATGTGTCTGGTCAAAATTTATTTACTATTAGCAAGCTTAAATTCCTCGATCCCGAATTAGGGAATGCAAGGGCAAGATATTATTTCCAGCAAAGGGTTTTATCATTCGGATTAAATGTTGGCTTTTAAATTTTAAAAAATTAATCAAACATATTTTATGAGATACTTTTTAATTTTTTTAGGAATATCATTTTGTATATCGTGCAGCAAAAACAATCTTGAAATAGAACCAACTGACAGGCTTAGTGATGCTATTGTTTTCAGCGATCCCGCAACAGCTAATTTGTTTTTAAATGATATGTATAACAG
>JAEWJV010000079.1 GCA_023386395.1 Bacteroidota bacterium | reverse complement strand
GCCAATACTCGGAAACGTACTTAATAAACCTTCGGGATCAAATGGAAAGCCTTCGCCCCTGTATAAATGATGTTCGCCAATAAGCCAGGTATCCAAATGCAAAACAGCATTGGTATGCACATCAAGCGGATCTGCGCCGCTGCCAAAATAAATCATCACCGGCCAATATAATAGAAGTATAAGAATGGTGATAACAACTGTAGTTCTCGTTCCTAAAAAATATAACATCAGCGATGCAAAACAGTAAGCCAGCGCTATGCGTTGAAGCACGCCGAATATTCTTGTATTGGCAATGGGTGATAATATAAGATGATGCTGATCGTTGTACTCAAAAAAAGGAAACCAATATAACAGATAGCCACATAAAAAAATGATAAGTGTGCGTTTAAAAATTTTGCCAAGCACTGCACCGGTAGCCATTTCGCTCCAGCGGCGCATAACAAAACTCATGGCATTGCCCACAGCAAACATGAAAGACGGAAACACAAGGTCTGTGGGCGTGAACCCGTTCCAGTGCGCATGTTCAAGCGGTGCAAAAGTGGTTGCGCCGTTACCCGGCGTATTCACAATAATCATAAGGCAAATGGTCATGCCCCTGAAAACATCCAGCGCAAGAAAACGCTGTTTCGCAATTGGTTGCATCTAAGTAAAATTAATTGGTAATGAATAAAGCAGCAGCAATGTTAACTGCGTTAAAGATAGTTGTTTGAAAACATCAACCACTATTTTAAAAGAATTTTTTAAAGATATTGATAAGAATAGTAAGCACGATGCTGATGATGATCATGGTAACAACAGGAAAATAAAAACGGAAATTTTCTTTTTCAATGCGTATATCGCCGGGCAGTTTTCCAAGCCAGTTCAGCTTATCATAAAAGAAATAAATAAGCACGCCAACGATCACAATTATAGCGCCTGCAACAATTATCCATTTACCTGTTTGCGGATTCATAGAAGCCTACCCCCACCCTCTCCGCAGAAAGGGCCTTTTTGTAAATTGCTATTTATATTTAACCTGTTGTGCTGCTAAAATTTTAGAGAGCACCTTTTAAATCACATTCTTAGCTCGTCATGTCGAGGTAACGAGACATCTCTATACATCTATAAATCTCAAAATAAGTAGAGATTTCTCCTGTCGTCGAAATGACGGTTCAACCTCCTTCTATATAATTTGATAGCACAACACGCTATACTTATATTAACATGATAAATTTACTGCTTCATACATAAATGTTATGTTTAAAAAGAAATGGTTCAAAATCCTGCTTATCGTATTTATAATACTTGTTATAGTTTACCAGTTTGGCCCGCATCCCGCAACGCCGGTTTATTCACCAACATTGCCCGCTGTTCCATCTAATGCCGCGGCGCTTGAGCAGTATATTGACAGCAATGAAGCGCAGCATAAAATTAAACCCGGTAATGAAGCAAGGATCGTTTGGTTTGATTCAGCCAAAACAAAAACAGCATATGCCATTGTTTACCTGCATGGTTTTTCTGCGAGCGAAGAAGAAGGCCGGCCCATTCATACCAATATTGCAAAAGAATTCGGCTGCAATTTGTATTTAAGCCGTTTGGCAGAGCATGGCATTGATACAACGCAACCCATGATAAACCTCACGCCTGAAAAATTATGGGAAAGCGCCAAGCAGGCTCTGGAAATAGGCAGGCAGTTAGGCAACAAAGTAATTTTGATGAGCACTTCCACCGGCGGCACACTAGCTTTAAAATTAGCCGCCGATTATCCAAACGATGTGTATGCGCTGGTAATGATGTCGCCCAACATTGCCATCTTCGACAGTCGTTCTTTTCTTCTAAACAATCACTGGGGTTTGCAGATTGCACGTGCATTAACAGGCAGCCATTATGTAACGGCAAAAGATACAAGCGCTGTTTATAAACAATACTGGTACCAGCAATATCCGTTGGAAGCAGCAACGCAATTGCAGGAAATGCTTGAAACCACCATGCATAAATCAACTTTTGAAAAAGTAAAACAGCCTGTGTTAATGCTGTATTATTATAAAGATGACGTGCACCATGATAGTGTTGTAAGTGTGCCTGCCATGCTGAAAATGTTTGATGAATTAGGTTCTGATAAAAAAATAAAAACAGCGATGCCGAATGTGGGCAACCATGTAATGGGCAGTTATATAAAATCGAAAGATTTATTGGATGTACAGCAGGTGATTGAAAAGTTTATGGAGAGAACGCTGGGGATGAAGCGGGTGGACTAAACAGATTATTGTTTAAATTTAAGGTTCGTACCGCATCGTTCTTCTATTACAAAGTATTTAATAAAACGAAAATATTTTATAGCCAGATATACTCGCTGATTGGTAGGCTTATGAAGGCGCATTTACTTATTTCTTAAATATCTTCCACTAAAATAGGAAAGCATACACCAAGTTCCGAGCGTTAACATAAGAGGATAATAATTAATCCTTTTTTCATTCAGTAATTTCACTCTGTGAGCAAGCTTCTCAATTTTTATTTGCTGACTCTCATGTTCAGTTTGAAGAAATTCGATTTGCTTTTGTAACTTGAAAACAGTCTGTTCAGACATTAAAGAAAATCCTCCTTCAGTTAAAAAATTTTTTATCTTATAAGTTGCTCTTGTATTGAAACTGTAGTAATATCTATTGCCCCAAGTTGTAGTTTTATTTGCACTAAAACAACTAAACTTTTCATTAATTTGATCTATAGCATTGACTAAAAGACTTTCAGACATTTTTAATTTCTTTGCCATATCACCAGAAAGAAATCCAGGAATTTTTGTTTCAATTATTTCTCTTAAGATTTTATCGCTTGTATTCATTCGTAGTTAACAGCATTGCGATTGCTATTCTTGTTTAATTTTTTTTTGTAATAGAAAAATATCAATTTCAACTTTTAAATTTTTCATTAGCAAACCAAAATTACTTAACGCATGAGTAATAAAGAACCCTTCCACTCTTGTTGATGTTGTCATCCACCAACATATCAATGACTGCAATCCAGCATTTCCTTTAAACACCATTCCCTTAACCCAAAAAACCATCTCCCTCATTTTCCCCTATCGGTTGGTGTCTCACCAACCGAAATATAATAAATAAGATGGTCGGCATATTTCCCCTTCGTTTTATTGTTTTTAAAAATTGATTACATTTAATGTGACAATATTTTTTTCCCACTCTTAAAATCAATCACTATGCCTTCAGGAAATTTAAATGTGCTTCCTATTCCCGATGAAGTAATTACCAACGTAAACAACCTGTTACAACAAATTGAAGCGGCGCTGCAGCCTTACATTGTTACGCTTACTGATGAGGAGCGCAAAACAATAGCCAAGGTGAGCGACAAAACCGTTGCCTTTGTAACCAAGGTAAACGATTACAGCGTTAGCAACCCGCAGTTTGTGCCCGCATTTATGAGCGCAGGAGACCTCGCCATCGATGTGGAAAATTACCAAAAGCTGAACCCCGTTTTACGCATGGTGCAGCAGATTGCCGACCAGGTAAGCGATACCGCAATGGTTGCCGGCAGCGAGGCGTACATAGCATCACTTATGTATTACGGTTCTGTAAAGTCGGCCGATAAAAACAAGGTGGCCGATGCGCGGGCCATTTACGAAGATTTAAGCAAGCGTTTTCCCGGCAGGCCGAAAAAGGAAAAGCCATGAGCAGCTTAAAAAAGCAAAAAACCGCCTGACGGCGGTTTTTTAATGCCTTTACGGCCTGCAAAAGTATCTTTTAATACTTCCAGGGCATCTTTTAGTATCTCCGAAGTACCTTTTAGTATTTCCGAAGTACTTTTTAATACTGTTCAGGCACCTTTTAGTATCTCCGAAGTATCTTTTAATACTTTGCCGGTACAAAAAGGTACTTGTGTGATAGTTTTTTGTATGAAAAAAGGTGTAACTGGTTGTAAACAGGCGCGAAGAAGTAGGGGCCATTAATATTTTCTTCCCTTGCCTGGTGCAAAATGTATTTACCGGTTGGTTCTGTATTTTATTTCGGGCTATTTTAAGGCTAAAACGCAATAAGGGGCATTTTGAATGGATAGCTGATAAAAAAAATGCCCCGCAAAAATGCGGGGCAACATAACAAAACTTATAAAACCAGTTTCCTAAATATCAATCTTTGCGTACTTCGCATGGCTTTCAATAAAGCTGCGGCGGGGTGCTACTTCATCGCCCATTAACATGCTGAACACTTCATCAGCATTGGCCAGGCTTTCAATCGTTACCTTTTTTAAGGTGCGCCTTGCAGGGTCCATGGTTGTTTCCCATAACTGCTCTGCATTCATTTCACCCAACCCTTTATAACGCTGCACATGCACGCTGTCTTCCCTGCCGTTGCTTAATTTTTCCACCCATATTTTCCGTTGTTCTTCATCAAAAGCATATTCCTGCTCTTTTCCTTTTTTTACAAGATAAAGCGGTGGCTGGGCAATATAAACGTAACCCTGCTCCACCAGTTCTTTCATATAACGGAAAATAAATGTGAGGATTAGCGTTGCAATATGTGAGCCATCCACATCGGCATCGGTCATAATAATAAGTTTGTGATAGCGAAGCTTCGCCAGGTTCAACGCTTTAGGGTCTTCCGGTGTACCAATGGTTACACCCATTGCCGTGAAGATATTGCGTATTTCCTCGTTCTCATAAATCTTATGCTCCATGGCTTTTTCCACGTTCAATATCTTACCGCGCAAAGGCAAAATTGCCTGGAACGTTCTGTCGCGGCCCTGCTTGGCCGTACCGCCGGCACTGTCGCCCTCCACCAGGTAAAGCTCACATTTTTCAGGATCACGGCTGCTGCAATCGGCCAGTTTGCCCGGTAATCCGCTGCCGCTTAAAACCGTTTTACGCTGCACCAGTTCACGGGCTTTACGGGCAGCCACCCGGGCCTGCGCCGCGAGTACAACTTTGCTTACAATATTTTTGGCTTCTCTCGGGTTTTCTTCAAGATAAGCTTCCAGTGCCCTTGCCACAGTTGTTTGAACAATGCCGCTTACTTCGCTGTTGCCAAGCTTGGTTTTGGTCTGGCCTTCAAACTGAGGTTCCGGCACTTTTACAGAAATAATAGCACTTAAGCCTTCGCGAAAATCATCGCTTTCCACTTCCACTTTTGCTTTTTCAAACAAACCATTCTTGTCGCCATAGGTTTTAAACACGCGGGTTATAGCCGTACGAAAACCCGAAACGTGCGTTCCGCCTTCAATGGTATTAATGTTATTTACGTAAGAAAATATATGTTCTTTAAAATCGTCGTTGTAAGTAAGCGCCACATCCACCGCCACATTACTGGCTTCATCAAAACCTTCCACATACAAGGTTTTTGGCAAAAGCGAATTGCGCTTGCCATTGCGGTCCAGCATTTCCACAAACTCCACAATACCGCCTTCGCTGTAAAACGTCTTTGAATAAGTGTTGCCATTTTCGTCCCGTTCGCGCAGGTCATTTAAAACAATGTTGATGCGTTTATTCAAATAGCCTAATTCCCGCAGACGGCCTTCCAGGATATCCCTGTTATAAACAGTAGCCTGAAAGATAGTTCCATCAGGCCAGAAATGAGTGAGTGTGCCCGTTCTATCCGATTCGCCTATTTCCCTTACGGCATATTGAGGAATACCGGTATGATATTCCTGCTCGTATATTTTACCATTCCTTTCCACGGTAACATGCAGTTTGGTACTTAAAGCATTTACACAGCTTACCCCCACGCCGTGCAAACCGCCCGAAACCTTATAAGTGTCTTTATTGAATTTACCACCGGCGTGCAACACCGTCATTACCACTTCAAGCGCACTGCGTTTTTCCTTGGCCATAATGCCTGTGGGAATACCGCGGCCATCATCCTGCACACTTATGCTGTTATCTTCATGTATGGTTACAATAATATTCTTGGAATAACCGGCCAGGGCTTCATCAATGGAGTTATCCACTACTTCATATACCAGGTGGTGCAAGCCTTTTACGCCTACATCGCCAATGTACATGGCGGGCCTTTTACGCACCGCTTCCAAACCTTCTAAAACCTGAATACTTTCTGCACTATAATTTGCCTGAGATGGGGATTCCTGCTGTTGTTCGTTCATTAAAAGTAAGAGAGAAAAATAATCGTTATATCTAAAAATTTAGCGTGCAAATTTAAGAAAAAATAAGGGCTTTTCCCAATTAAAAACCGGATTCGTCACAGTTTTTGCGATTTGTTGTTACATGTTGAAAAAAAGGCATTTTATCCACATTTTTTAATTATAACAACAACATTATGAAAGTAAAATTTCTCCTGCCGGTTTTAGCAAGCATTTTTTTTGCAGGTGCATGCAGCAATAATTCATCTTCCACGGAGAGTACCAGCCCCGGCGTTGGTGATAGTACAATAACCAATCCTGCGAGCGATGCGATGGATTATCATAACGACCAGCGCCAGCGGATTCCAACGCCTGATTCATCTAATGTGATAGGAACGGATACTATAAGCGGCACTGAAGCCACACCTAATACAGGCACAAGCAAACAATATAACAATCAAAAAGGTGACAGCGCTAAAAAGGAATAGTTGTTTGATTATATTCAGGTGAGTTGTGAATCGTCAATCGTGAAACGTGAACCCACGTACATTCTCAGGCCTTTACTCACCATTCACTATTGACAACTCACCACAATATTTCGCACAACTGGTTTTCTATACCTGGAACACGCCTGTTTTAAATTCCTTTATATGGGGGTTGTGATTGGCCGCGGCGATACCTTCACTTATTAGTCTCCTGGTATCTGCCGGGTCAATTATATCATCAACCCAAAGGCGGGCTGCAGCATAATAAGGCGTGGTTTGTTTATCATAGCGTGATTTTATCTTATCAAGCAATTGCTGCTGATCTTCTTTACTTACATCTTTGCCTGCAACCTGTATTTGCAATAAAGTTTTTGCAGCCTGGTCACCACCCATTACCGCAATTTTTGCACTTGGCCAGGCGTAAATAAAACGCGGGTCATAGGCCTTGCCGCACATGGCATAATTACCCGCACCATAGCTGTTACCAGTAATAATGGTAAACTTAGGCACTACAGAATTGGCAACCGCATTCACCAGCTTGGCGCCATCTTTAATAATACCAGCATGTTCACTGCGGCTGCCTACCATAAAACCAGTTACATCCTGCAAAAAAACCAGGGGGATTTTTTTCTGATTGCAGTTAAGAATAAAACGTGCGGCTTTATCTGCGCTGTCATTATAAATAACACCGCCCATCTGCATTTCCCCTTTGCCGGTTTTCACAATCAGCCGCTGGTTGGCAACAATGCCAACAGCCCACCCGTCAATTCTTGCATAACCACAAACAATTGTTTTACCATATGTTTCTTTAAACTGGCTGAAGGTGCCTGCGTCAACAATACATTCAATAATGTGAACCACATCATAAGGTTTGCTATTATTTGGATGCATAATTGTGTAAATATCTTCCGTATTTTTTGCCGGGGCAATTGCTTCAACGTGGTCAAAGCCGGCAAATGCAGGCCTTCCCAATTTACTGATGATCGTTTTAATTTTATCGAGGCATTCCTGCTCTGTTGCACATTTATAATCTGCAATACCACTTATGGCATTATGTGTTTCTGCACCGCCCAGTGTTTCCACATCAATTTCTTCTCCAATGGCCGCTTTAACAAGATAGGAACCTGCTAAAAATATGCTGCCATTGCCTTCAACCATTAAAGTTTCATCGCTCATAATTGGCAGGTATGCACCGCCCGCCACACAGGCGCCAAGCACTGCCGCTATTTGCGTAATGCCCATGGCACTCATTTGTGCATTATTGCGAAACACGCGGCCAAAATGTTCTTTATCGGGGAA
>JAEWJV010000076.1 GCA_023386395.1 Bacteroidota bacterium | reverse complement strand
AAATATTACAGGCCATTGTTAAACGTATTCCTGCACCAAAGGGCAACCCCGAAGCACCTTTGCAGGCATTGATATTCGACAGCATGTTCAACAGTTTTCGCGGCATTATTGCTTATTTCCGCGTGTTTAACGGCTCTATAAAAAAGGGTGATAAAATAAGGTTTATTTCAACAGACGCTGAATATGAAGCCGATGAAGTAGGCATTCTGAAACTGGGTTTGCAGCCGGCGAATGAAGTAAAAACCGGCGGTGTGGGTTATATTATTACCGGTATAAAAAATGCCAAGGAAGTAAAGGTGGGCGATACGATCACGCTTTCTGAAAATCCAGGCGAGCCTATTAAAGGTTTTGAAGAAGTGAAGCCGATGGTATTTGCAGGCATTTATCCCGTATCAACAGATGATTTTGCAGAGCTGCGTGAATGCATGGATAAACTGCAACTGAACGACGCTTCGCTTACCTATGAAATAGAAACTTCACAAGCCCTGGGCTTTGGTTTCCGTTGCGGCTTTTTGGGTTTGCTGCACATGGAAATTATACAGGAACGTTTAGAACGGGAGTTTAATCAAACTGTAATTACAACGGTACCTAACGTAAGTTTTCATGCTTATACAACCAAGGGCGAAAAACTGATTGTAAACAACCCGGCAGAAATGCCCGATACCACAAAGCTTGATCATATTGATGAACCTTATATTAAAGCACAGGTAATTTCGCTGCCGGAATATATCGGCAACATAATGACTTTGTGTTTGGGTAAACGTGGTATTCTCATTAACCAGTCTTATTTGACCACTACCCGCGTGGAATTGATTTTTGAAATGCCGCTTACAGAAATCGTATTTGATTTTTATGATAAACTGAAAAGCCAGACCCGCGGTTATGCTTCGTTTGATTATTCTCCCATTGGTTACCGCGAAGCCGATATTGTGAAGATGGATATTTTATTGAATAATGAGAAAGTGGATGCTTTAAGCGCCCTGATTCACCGCAGCCGTTCCCAGGATTTTGGCCGGAAGCTTTGCGAAAAACTAAAAGAGCTTTTACCGCGCCAGCAATTCCAGATCGCCATACAGGCTGCTATCGGCGCCAAGATAATTGCCCGTGAAACTATCAGCGCTTTCAGAAAAGATGTTACAGCCAAATGTTATGGCGGCGATATAAGCCGTAAACGCAAACTGCTGGAAAAGCAAAAAGAAGGCAAAAAGCGCATGCGGCAAATTGGTAATGTAGAAGTGCCGCAGGAAGCATTTTTAGCAGTGCTGAAACTGGATTAAGCGGGATGCTGCTACCGGTCAGGCGCTTTGGAGCATCTGACAGCACTACGTCAGGCTTCATGCTCATAATAAATCTTGTAATATTTACGGCCGTTTTCATCAATGCCCTGTTCTATCAGTTCACGGTTGCCGTGAATATAAATATGAAAGTTCTTATCCAGCTTTAAAACACTTTTAAATGCCCGCGCCTGCTGTTTTACAGCTTGTGCCGATATATCAAAATTATCAGCCAGTTCCACCGCATTTTCCTGCCGGTAATGCTGATCAAATTTTTGAAAAGATTCAATCACATTGGGATGAAAGAAAACTTCCTGTTCAAACTCTTCCTTATCAAACTGGTCATGCTTTTTAAAATAGTCAACAGAACGGTTGAGCAAATCAATTTTATCAGCCTTGCTCATTTCAAACTCTTCATCTATTTGCCTGGTAACAAAATGTTTGGTGATACCTAAAAATTGATTGGTTTGCGTAAAATCATTATTCAACATCAGTACACTTAAAAAATCATCTTTCCAATATTGGGCTTCTGTTCCTTTGTTGGTATTATCCACAATAGACAATATAAAACCGTTTTCTCTTTCTGTATTAAAAACCAGGCAGCCTTTATCAAGCTTATTAATATTAATACCCTGCCGGCTTTCTATATCAAATCCATTTGTTACAGGTTCAACTTCTATATAAATGTCTTTATTTTCAGATTTGAATAAGCCAACCGCATCCATTGTTTCACCATTTAAATGGTATTCTTTAAAATAAGCCACATAAAATTCACCGCCCTTTATTTTAGGATGCGTGCTTTTATCATATAAATGGTTAGCAAGATGAACAGATTGCTCGTGTAATGATGCGGGATTTTCAAAAATGGCTGAAATGCAGGCATGCACCGCATTTAAAGAAAGATCAATGGTGTGATAAAAGCGGTAATATTCTTCGGACTTGAATGATGAAAGAAAATACTGGCTTAATATATCCTGCAGTTCATCGTTCAGTATTACGCTTTCTTTTGATAACCTGACAGGTTCATCCAATAATTTATTGCCTGCCTTATGGATTGAAATAGATTGTATCATTTTGCTTGTGCTTAAAAGCGCAACAATACAACATAAATTATTTTCTTATGGTTCTCACCCCAAAAACACGCCCTGCGGTTCTGCCATTGGTTGATAATACTTTTACATTAACAACCGCTTTATCTTTTAATAAACCTTCCGGTATTATGTATGCTTCATCATAAAATTTACCGGTTGCTTTTCCATTCAATTGCACAGAAGCAACCTTTACTTCATCAACCAAAATATCAAAGCTCCTGTTTTTATCATCGCCGATATAAGTAAACAACAATGCTGTGGGTTTATTGCCATCAACCTTCATATCAAAGGAAAAGAAACCATCTTTTCTCACTTCACGGCCGGAGCGCCCGTAAGCCTGGTCAACATAAGACTGCTCACTTGACGTTAAATTATGATCACGTTCCGGCTGCATTTCACCAATGCGAAAGTTATCAATGGTTTGCGCTTCAATTTCCTGCTGGTGTTTTTTCTCCGCTTCATATTCAGCCTGTCTTGCAGCCCAGCCGGCATTGGTAAAATAATCCCAGTAAACGCTGTAATGGTTATCGATATTCTTATAAAATGGCGTGAGCGTTACATCAAAAGGTTTACCCGTATTTTTTGTATGAAAAGTAAGCGGCGCATTTGCATCTTTCACAACCCAATCGCCCACATTCCTGTTGTCAGTTAATAAAACCGGTGTGCCATAAACAGGATCGGGCATGGTATCGCCAAGATTGCCCGCAAGCACCAGCGGTCCGTATAACAAAGCCACCCGGTCTTTATTATCGGGCATGCTTTCCGTGTATAAACTCATAGTAAAAGCAATATCAATCCTGTCGTTATCATTCCATTTTTTATGGATGACAAGAAAACCGTCAGCGTCTTTATCAGCTTTAACTTCTTTACCGTTCACTTTTATTACGGCGCTGGTTGTTGCCCACCACGGCCGGCGTATTTTAACCGGGAATGCAATTGATTTTTTTGTAGATATGACAACGGATGTGGTTCCGTTTTCAGGATAAGCTGTATGCTGCGTAATAGTTACATTTTTGCTTTTCCAGTTAAGCTGCGATGGAATAAAAAGGTTGATATATAAGCTTCCATCGGCGCCTTCAAAATAAATGTCTTCCGTGTACTTGGAATGATTTTCCATGCCGCTGCCCACGCAGCAGGTAAATGTATTGGTGGAATCGCTGAATTGTTTTTTGGCGCCCATACGCAACGGTTCAAAATACAACATCATAGCATTATCAGGGTTTTGCGAAGCAAGTATATCATTATATAATGCACGCTCGTAATAATCCATCAGGCTTGCTCTTGGCTGCCATGAAAATAAATGTCCTGTAAGTTTAAGCATGTTATAAATACAGCAGCTTTCTGCCGTGTTATCGCTCAGGGCATCATTCAGTTTGCCGGGCTGGCCAAGGTATTCATAGTTGCCATTGCCACCCGTTACATAACTATGATCATCTGCCACAATATTCCATGCACGGCTGGCAATGGTTTCATCGTTTTTATTTGCTGTTAATTCATATTGCCTGGCGCTGCCGATTGCTTTAGGAATATTGGTATTGGAATGTTTGCCTGCAAGCGGATCAGGCTTGCCTTCCGCCAATGGCTGCATAACAAAATCATCATAAAATTTATAGGAAAGATCAAGGTATTTTTTTTGGCCTGTGATGGCATAAATATTTGCCAGCACATCGTTCATGCCGCCAAATTCACACTTCAACATTTTCTGACGTTGCTCTTCATTAAGCGGATCAACAATGGAACCCGTCCAGTCTGCCATCTTTGTTACGATATCCAATGCCTTGTTATTATCAGCATACAAATAAGCATCCACCAAACCAGCCATCACTTTATGCACGGTGTACCAGGGGCTCCAGCCGCCATTCAAATCAAAACCGCCGCTCTTGATTTCGCCGCGCTGCACTTTATAAAAAATAGAATCTTCATTGGGAATAGCGCCCACATAACCGGTCTTTCTTGCAACCTGGCATCTTGCCAGTTCATCAACAATATAATCCACCCGTTGTTTAAAATGTTCATCGTCGGTGGAGGCATACATCATTGAAAGAGCAGATAAATAATGCCCTAATGTGTGGCCGGAAAGCCCTTCACGCTCCCACCCGCCATAAACACTATCTTTTGGCGGCAAACCTGAGTTTATATAAAAACGGGTGAGTAACCTGTCAGCGCTTAAAGACAGTAAGTAACCACCATCAATTTCCATAGCATGTTTAAAAGGGCTGTTATCAATCAGCCGCACATCTTTTAAATTGAATGCGTAGGCTTTGACCTGCACCGCAGCCTGCACTTTAAGCTTGCTGTTATTTTTTTCAGGGAGCAGGGATTGGGAAAAAGCAGTAAAACAAAAAAGTGCTGCGGTAATAACTAAAATAGCTTTCAGTTTCATACTTAAAAATACTTCAGAAATAATGAAATGGATGTATTGAACAAGAATACTAATAAATATTAAAACGTGCCATAAACCAGGCAGTAACTAAAAAAATCATGTACAATTATTTACTGCTGACATACTGTTGTCATTACGGCCTTTCAACTTTGTACCAGAAACTAATATAAAAATCATGAACACAAAATCTATTATTACCAAAGATGAAATGCTGCAGCACTGGTTAGCGCACCGCAGCCTTACAAGAAAAACAATTGAAAAATTTCCGGAGAAGGAATTGTTTGAATTCAGTATCGGAGGCATGCGAACTTTTGCAGACCTCGCAAAAGAATTACTGGCCATTGCTGTACCCGGTTTAAAAGCCATTGCAGGCCATCAGCCTGAACCTTATGATCATAATCTTCCTGTGCAAACCAAAGCAGAACTTCTGCAGCAATGGGATGAGGCTACTCCAAAAATCACTGAATATTTCAACCAGGTTCCGGAAGAGCGTTTTCATGAAAAATTTAAATTGTTTGGTGAATATGAATTAACCATTATCAATCATATTCTTTATTTCATTGACAACGAAATACATCACCGTGGCCAGGGCTTTGTTTACCTGAGGGCCTTGCAAATTGAACCGCCTTTTTTCTGGGACAGGTATTAGAAGCTGTTATTTCTAAATTCTGTTTATTTCAATGCCGGCATTATCTGCTAACAACAGCATAATGCCGGCATTGATGTTTATGCGTGGCATTGAATTTATAATCCATAATCTTTCCCTGTTCATCATCAGCCCTTAACTTTATAGCTTTTAAAATAACGGCATTATTGCCGCCCGCCTGCTATATGTCAGAGTTTAAAAAGAGTATTGTTTTTATTACGGCATTATTGTTTATTGCCGGCAATTGTTTAGCTCAATCTTTTCAATACGATACAACTTCCGCACGCCAGCATTACGCAGTAATGCGACTGTCGGAGGCCTTGAAACAAGATAAATCAGCCACCGTTTACACCATACGATTGATCACGGATACTTCGGCTTATGCATTTGAAAGTTTTTCTGTTAACCGGAGTAATCATGCGATCAACATCACAGGCGGCAGCGACAGGGCATTGATCTATGGCTGTCTCTCTGTGGCAGAAGATCTGCATAATGGGATCACTTTAAAAAATATTCAGCGAAAAAAAGAGAAAGCATTTCTTCCTTTCCGCGCTATAAAATACGACCTGCCCTGGGATACTTACCGCCACAGTTATGCGCTTTCATTGCATGATACAACCTGCCGTGATACGGCTTACTGGAAAGCTTTTTTGGATATGATGACGGAGAACCGTTTTAATGCACTTACCTTATGGAACCTGCATCCTTATACTCTTCTTATCAAACCTAAAAATTTCCCGGAAGCAAGCCCATGGAATGATGATGAGATGAAAGCATGGCAAACACTTTTTCACGCCATTATGCGCATGGCACATGAAAGGGCGATTGATACCTACATCATTCCGTTCAACATATTTGTAACGCCTGAATTTGCCAAAGCGCATAATGTTGCTATGGACAACCTGCAACATGATTATTTTGTAAGAGGCGATACTTCCGCCATCATAAAACAATACACGCGTGAATGCGTAACGCAAATGCTGGAGGGATATCCTGAGCTTACCGGTATGGGTCTTACCCTGGGTGAAGGCATGGCTGGGATGTCGCCGCAGCAGCGCGAAGACTGGATGAAAGAAACGATTATTGAAGGCATGCGGCAGGCTAACCGTAAATCAAAACTCATACATCGCATCCCGTTTTCAAGCACCACGGGGTCGCTGGG
>JAEWJV010000058.1 GCA_023386395.1 Bacteroidota bacterium | reverse complement strand
AAATATGCTTTCGAATGGAATACACATTGAAGGCAAGAACAGCTTTGTAGGCATTGGAACCCAAACCCCGGAAGCAAAGCTGCAAGTTATAGGTGGCACAGATATAACTTCAGGTGGTGGCGGTTATATTGTTACCGGCGATCGCGGCCATGAGCATTTAGTAATTGACACAAAAGGAATACAGGCAAGGAATAGTAACATTCTCGCTTATCTCTACCTTAATCCTTTAGGCCCTGGAATTGTAACAAATAAAGATTTGTTTTTCGGCGACCCGGCCAGCATTTCCGGCTACGGGGCCAGGTTAAATTTACTAAGCAAAAATATTTTAGGTTCAGAAGGGAGTTTTGTTTCTGCTATTGACCGTGTATTTGAACTTGGCACTTCCTCAAACAGGTGGTTTGATGTATGGTCTATAGATGGCAGCATCAATACTTCTGATGAACGAGATAAAAAGAATATCCGTTACCTTAATTATGGCTTAAAAGAAATTATGCAACTGAAGCCTGTGCGCTTCAACTGGAAAAACAGCATAGAAGATAATGACAAGATTGGACTGGTTGCACAGGATTTGCAAAAAGTATTGCCCGAAGTTGTAAAAGATCATGAATACAGAATAGACACTGCAGGCAAAACAGAAAAAATACCTGCACAGCATTTAGGTGTAATGTACGCCGATATTATTCCGGTACTTATAAAAGCCATACAGGAACAGCAGCAGGAAATTGACGCATTGAAAAAAGCAGCAGGCATAAACACTTCAACATTATCCGGCGCTCCTTCATTAAATGAAAATCCCGGAGAAAAAAATATTACAGCTATAACGCTCAGCAACGCTTCGCTCGAACAAAATATTCCCAACCCGCTTAGCAACAATACAAGCATTCATTACAACAAGCCTGCAAATGCAAAAAATGCTTCCATTGCAATACATGATATGAGTGGAAAACTTATTAAACAAATAATGCTTGTCGAACCAGGCAGCGGAATAATTAATATAGATGCATCTTCATTAAGCGCCGGCACTTATACCTACTCATTGATTATTGACGGTGTTACAACAATTACCAAAAAAATGCTTGTGGCCAGGTAGAGAGTTGTGAATCTGTCAACCGCCATCTCTCGTCTGTCAACTTTATCAACTCATTCTCATTAAAACGTTTTTCAAAACTTCTCAAAAAATAAAACCATGAAACACTTGCATTTCTTACACCTTAGCTGCATCGTTATTCTTTCTGCAGCTTTATTTTCCTGTCACAAAATTGGCGGCATCATACCGCATAACCCTCCGGAAACTTCCGCTACGGCAGATTCTTTATCGAATATTCTGCAGTTTAACGACGCCAGTAAAATTGAAGGGCAAATTCCCGGCGGGGCATCAGGCAGTTCTTTAAAAATTTCTTTTGAAGACACTTTGTTTTTGATTGACCAGGTGAAACTCCCCATTAAATTCCTGCATACAGATACCACAGAAAATGTATCCGGGGTATTTCTGCAGGTACTGGCGCTCGATGGCGGCAGTGCCGGCTATTATTATGATGTACCTGAAATAAAAGATTTAGACAGCAGCGATACAGTTTCGGTAATTATGATGGGCGTTGACCCAACCGGTTGGGAGCCGCCGCTGAGCTTTAATATTGTGATTACACCTTATGATATTGATAAAAAACCCATTGACCAAGCCATACAACCTGTAAAAATAATGCCGCATAAAAATGATTTAGAAAGTGCATGCGGACTGGAGCTGGCTAATAACGACACCTGGGATTGGGTGATGTCATATATAGATTCACCTGTCTCTTTTTTTATCTCCACGCCAGAAAAAGTGTGGGGTGCAGATGGTCAGTTTATAAAAGGAAGCTGCTGCGCAGGTGTTTCCATATATGGCACATGCCCGGGTTCCGACACACCCAATACGCATCTTCATTTTAATACATTTTACCAGATTTCAGGCGAGCAAATTACTTTTTACAACGGCAACACATTCGACCGCCGCACAGTAGAACGCGGTGCGGTTCCATTGCCCGACCAGAGTGATTTTTGCCTGCCCCTTGAAGGCATTACCGATTCTTACCAGAATGAAACATTATATCACGGCGCTTATACAACCGGGCCGGGATTTATTATGCCTGATATTAAAGCGTTGGGCGATTCTGTTGTGCTGAGAATGGAAACACAGTTTTCTGACCCAGCCGGTGGCGGTTACGGAAACGGCGGTGGCGTTATTCATTACCTGGATTGTCGTTCGCTTGTATTAATACAACAGGACCTGGAAGGTTTCGGGCAGCATCTGTATAAAATTTATCATAGCACCATCGCGGAAAAATGGTTTGACTTTAATTAAGCGGATGTTTTCTTAAACGCGGATAACAGGGGGCTGTTCAAAAAAGCAGCTTCCTGTTTTACAAACGCCCGCATCGCATCTGTTTCAAATCTTATTAAACCGCTAATACATGAACTTCTAAACCCATATTCCTGTATTTTTGCCGCGCTTTAAATTTTTACTATGCGACAAATTGCCTTTCGTGAAGCTTTACGCGAAGCGATGAATGAAGAGATGAGAAGAGACGAGCGTGTATTTTTAATGGGTGAAGAAGTGGCCGAATATAATGGCGCCTATAAAGTAAGTCAGGGTATGCTGGCCGAATTTGGCCCTAAACGCGTGATTGATACACCTATTTCTGAGCTTGGTTTTGCCGGAATTGGCGTTGGTGCTGCCCAAAACGGCCTGCTCCCTGTTATTGAATTTATGACCTGGAATTTTGCTGTTTTAGCGCTTGACCAGATTTTAAATACTGCCTCAAAAATGCTTGCCATGAGTGGCGGGCAAATTGGTTGCCCCATTGTTTTCCGCGGACCAAACGGAAGCGCCGGCCAGCTTGGCGCCCAGCACTCCACCGCTTTTGAAAATATTTATGCCAATATTCCGGGCTTAAAAGTAGTTTCAGTTTCAAATGGTTACGATGCAAAAGGCTTGCTAAAACAAGCCATCCGTTACGAACGGGATCCTGTGATGTTTATGGAAAGTGAAATAATGTACGGAGACAAAAGTGAAGTGCCTGAAGAAGAATATTATATTGAATTAGGTAAAGCCGATATAAAAAAACAAGGCAACGATGTTACTATTGTTTCTTTCAATAAAATGATGAAAGTAGCACTTGGTGCCGCCGCTGAACTTGAAAAAGAAAATATAAGCGCAGAAGTAATTGACCTTCGTACTATTCGCCCACTCGACTGGATGACGGTTTTGGAAAGTGTAAAAAAAACCAACCGCCTTGTAATTGTTGCAGAAGAATGGCCTATGTGCGGTGTTGCCAGCGAGCTTAGTTACCGTATACAAAAAGAAGGTTTTGACTACCTTGATGCTCCGGTTCGCCGCCTTACCACCGCTGATGCGCCCATGCACTATGCACCAAACCTGGTAGCAGCTTACCTGCCAAGTGTTGACCGCACCATAAAGCTTGTAAAAGAAGTAATGTACCTGAAGAAATAGAGCTCATTTTTAAACAGGGAAAGGTATATGAGATTTATCCCGATGTTTGCATACAACATCGGGATTCTTATTGTTATGAAGCCAGCTTTTGTATTTCAATTCAGCACGGTTGTGTCACTCCCTTCTGCTGCATATTTTTATGGCAGCAGTTGCTTCCATTCCTGGTCAGCAAAATACACCTTGAGGTTTTCCTTATTTCTTATTTTTTCCTGCCTGCTGTCTGCTTCTGTCGGTGCTCAAGCTGATTCTTCTAAAATATCTTCCGATACGGCCATCCTGGAGCCTGTAACCGTTACCGCGTTTGGCGGCGCCGCCAACTGGAAAGATGCTCCTGCCACCATATCCATTATTGACAAACCGCAACTTGAACGTTTTGATAATAAAACATTAGTGCCCGTTTTTAATGCTGTGGCCGGGGTAAGAATGGAAGAAAGAAGCCCCGGCAGCTACCGGCTTTCCATCCGCGGCAGCCTGCTGCGCTCGCCATTTGGCGTGCGAAACATAAAAGTTTACTGGAATAATATCCCGCTTACCGATGCCGGTGGAAATACTTATTTAAATCTTATTGATATCAGCCAGCTTTCTTCAGTTGAAATAATTAAAGGGCCTGCCAGCAGCCTGTATGGCGCCAATACCGGCGGTGCAGTTTTGCTGAAAACAAACCCTTCGGTCATACAAAAAATATTCAGTGCCAATGTGGAAACCGGCTCTTATAACTTACTGAATGAACAGCTTGTTTTCAATTATCAGTCTAAAAAACTAAATTTCAGTGTGCAGCAAAGCCATTATCAAAATAATGGTTACAGGCAGCAAAGCGCCATGCGAAAAGATGCCATACAATCAAGCCTGGACTGGAATATCAGCAACAAAGAACAATTATCCGCCCTACTATTTTATACAGATCTTCATTACGAAACACCAGGCGGCATTACCAAGGCACAAATGGATTCTTTGCCTACACTTGCCAGGCAACCTACCGCCACCCTGCCCGGCGCCGTTCAGCAAAAAGCAGGCATTTATAATAAAACAGGTTTTGCGGGCCTTAGCCTCCGCTCCGCTTTCAATGACCTTTGGAGTAATACCACTTCGGTAACGATAAACCACACTGATTTTAAAAACCCGTTTATCACAAACTATGAAGAACGCGGCGAATCAAACTATGGAGCAAGAACCGTATTTGAAATGAATACTTTAAAAGTAAAATGGCTTACTGGTGGAGAATGGCAGCAAAATATTTCAAATATCAATAATTATGAAAACAACAGCGGAAGAGCCGGTGATTTGCTGTATAATGACAAAGTACATGTTACGCAATACCTGTTGTTTACACAGGTGAATGTAAAGTTTAGAAAATTGCTCGTGCAGGCAGGGTTAAGCACCAACCGGCAGCTGTTGAAATACAACCGTATTTCAGACAGTATTTATAATTACTGGCAGCATCAAAACACAAACATGTTGTGGGCGCCAAGGTTTAGCCTGCTTTATTCGGTTAATAATAATCTTTCATTGTTTGCAATAGCCTCAAAAGGTTTTTCACCACCCACATTGGCAGAAGTACGGCCTTCAACCAACCAGTTTTACAATCTCCAGCCGGAATATGGATGGAATTATGAGGCGGGCATAAAAGGTTCTGCATTACAAAAACGTATTGAGTTCAGCGCCTCTGTTTACAGCTTTAATTTAAAAAATGCCATCGTAGCACAAACAGACAGTACGGGCGCCGACTATTTTGTAAATGCAGGTGGAACACGGCAGCCCGGGTTTGAAATATGGCTGAACGGGTTCCCGGTTAGAAATAATCATGGGTTTATAAACACCATTTCGGTTTCAAATGGTATGGCTTACCAGCCATACAAATTCAATAATTATATTACGGGCGTGAAAGATTTCTCCGGAAATCACCTTACAGGCGTTCCGAAAAATGTAAATGTTACCACGGTTGATGTGTACACAAAACCGGGTGTTTATTTAAATGCCAACTTTAATTTTACTTCAGCCATACCACTTACTGATGCCAATGATGTGTATGCCGACAATTATAAATTGCTCCAGCTAAAACTCGGGTTTAAAAAGCTATTCGGTAAAACCCTGCTTGATTTTTATTTTGGTGTCGATAATTTTTTAAATGAAAATTATAGCTTGGGAAATGATCTGAATGCAATTGGCGGCAGGTATTTTAATCCTTCACCACTGAGAAATTATTTTGGCGGCGTAAAACTGGAATTGTAAAATGTGCATCAATTAACTTCAATAAGAAAGGCCATCCGCTGCGCAGATGGCCTTTATCTTATTTTGATTATTCTTATCTCTTTTGCCTTCTTTTCGGGAAGAAGTTACCTGTTTTGGTCTTAGTGGACCCAGACTCGGGCGCTCCATAATGTGTCATGGCGCAACGGAAGCCAATGGTAGCGCTGCTTTCATATTCTTCATAAAAACGGCGGGCACCAGGGCTCAGCCAGTAAGGCATATCAAGCCAGCTTCCACCTTTTATAACCCTGCTCTGATCACTGATTAAAGTTGTAACACCATATCCGTAAAATACACGGCTGGCAGAATCACCTTCCAGGTAATCAATGGCATAAGAACGCTGGTAATTGCGGCGGTCAGCTAAAGCAGAATCATTTTCGGGAATCATTTTAATCCTACCCAGGCTATCCCTCATATTTCCTTCACCGCCACTTTTGTCAACCTGCATAAAAACGTTACCGCGGTATGGATTAATATCATCTACATCCATTAATGAATTAGGCCTGTAAACATCAGCTACCCATTCGCTCACATTGCCACTCATATTATAAAGGCCAAAACCATTTGGAAAGAAAGAGGTAACAGAGGCCGGTATGGCAGAACGGTCGTTCAACCCGCCAGAAACACCCATATAGTCGCCATTGCCCCGTTTAAAATTGGCCAGCATGGCACCCTGCATTGCACCTTTTTTTGTAGCGCGCAGGTTATCGTAACCGTCATTTTTCCAGGCATATACCTGCTTGTTGGCAATCAGTTCTTCCCCCCTTTTCTTTTCATTTTTGCGCGGGGCAGGGTTTTCACTAACAAGGCCCAAAGCTGCATATTCCCATTCCGCTTCGGTTGGAAGCCGGTAATCGGGAAATAAAATGCCATCTTCAAAAGCAACGCTTGTTCTTGGTCTGCCCTGTGCATCTTTCAATGGGTTCTTTTTCGGTTTACCGGGAACGCCTTCATATTCACCCATTAAATAAGATTTCGTATTGAAATTGTCCTGGCCGCCGCCATTCATTTCCTGCTTAATCAGGTTTTTGTTTTGATAACCCGATTTTATTAAAGCCAGCTCATTCACCCTGTCGGTACGCCAGATACAAAAATCATGGGCCTGCCTCCAGGTTACGCCAACTACAGGATAATAATTATAGGAAGGATGGCGGAAATAATATTCAACATAAGGCTCGTTATAGGCCAGCTCGCTGCGCCAGACAAGCGTATCGGGTTTTGCGCCCTGAACTACGGCTTCATATTGAGGATCGGAAAATACATTTTCAATCCAGTGAATATATTCGCGATAATGCACGTTAGCCACTTCCGTCTTATCTATAAAAAAGGAATTAACCGTAACGCGACGGGGAAAGTTATTGTTATCGCCCATTACATCCTCTTCAGTTGAGCCCATGCTGAAAGTACCGCCCTGCACAAACACAAGACCGGGCCCGGTTTTAATATCTTTAGGTTTGGCCACGTAATAACCGCCCTGGTCTTTATCATTGTAATGCCAGCCGGTTACATCACTGGTACCGTCCTTCTTTTTCCAGGAACTCTTGCTTCCACCCTTTTTGCACGAAACCAGCAGGCCTGCGAGCAAAAAAGTGTACATCGAAAATTTAAGCAGCCTTATCATTTTTGAAAATTAATCTTTAGAATCTAAAACAACGATATAAAGTTTGAAATATTGCGACAATTATAAACAAATTTGTAAAGTATTCAAACCTGCTTTGGCCTTTCATAGAAAAGGTTGAACTTATAAATCAATCACTTGTATAATTGTTGCGGATTTAAAACGCCAAATTTAATTCACCGGGCTTATATTTTACGGCAAATATTTGTTTTAAAACAGCCGAAACTTCTGCGGCATTTTCTATTATCATTAAATGCCCGCCGTTATTTATTATAAAGTTGGGTTTTACAAACCGCATCGGAAGCAGCCTGTCGTTGCTGCCATGTATATGAAAAACGTTAGAAGGCACCGTTTTATTTTCCCAGGATACGATAGCACCAATGGCCCATTTATAAAAATGCATATTAGCTCTGTCTATTACCGTTTTTTCGTATTGCCTGCTTAATTCAGAACCGGCGCCCAGGAAATATTCCTGTATGGCCAGTGTTTGTTTCACCAGGCTGTATGACAAGATTTTATAAAGAGGGATGCGACGGAAAATTCTCCAGTAAAATGGCAGCTCCTTCCTGGTTTTAGCGCTTGAAATGATAATAACATTTGCTTTGGGGAGCTGTTTTGCAATTTCTGTGGCCAGCATGCCTCCAAGTGAGAGGCCGATAATAAGCGGATCTTCTTCACCGATAAATTTCTCTTTAAGACGGCTGGCATACGCTTCCAGGGTTTCGTCCGGCAGCGGCTTTATCCAATTGATAAAAACAGGACGGGCAAAAGATAAATCAAGGTATTGAAATACCCTTTCATCTGCGCCCAGCCCCGAAATGCAATAAAGGTTTTGCATCAGCCAACTTTAACCAGGTAATAGTTCTTCTTGCCTTTCTGCACCAGCAAATATTTCTTATGCAATAAAACCGAGCTGTCAACGGTCATCTGTAAACTATTAACTTTTTCACGGTTAAAGCTTACGCCGCCGTTTTGTATCATTTTTCTCGCTTCACCGCGACTCGGGAAAATGTTGGTTTCTGTGAGAAAAGAGATTACATCAATACCGCTGTTTAATTTAATTACATCATAGTCAATCTTAACAACGCCTTCCATGCCTTCCAGATCTTCTTCGCTTAAACTTTCAGCTGGTGCCGATTGATTGGCAAATAATTTTTCAGTCGTTTCTATTGCCTGTTTTAAACCTTCTTCGCCATGCACAAACAGCGTAACTTCCTTTGCAAGCGTCTTCTGCAGCAGGCGCAGAGCGGCATTTTCATCATGTTGCTGTATAAGTGTTTCTATTTTCTCTGTTGGTAAAAAAGTAAAGATCTTAATCCATTTTTTGGCATCATCATCCGCCGCATTCACCCAAAACTGGTAAAACTGGTAAGGCGAGGTTTTTTCTGCATCCAGCCACACATTCCCTTTTTCGCTTTTGCCAAATTTTCCGCCATCTGATTTTTTAAGCAGGGGGCAGGTAAAGGCAAAAGCCTCGCCACCGGTTTTGCGGCGGATTAATTCTGTGCCGGTTGTTATATTTCCCCACTGGTCGCTGCCACCCATTTGCAGTTTGCAATTATGATGTTTATACAGCCAGTAAAAATCATAGCCCTGGATAAGCTGATAAGTAAATTCTGTAAAACTTATGCCATTCTCACTCTCAATTCTTTTCTTCACGCTGTCTTTGGCCATCATATAATTTACAGTAATGTGTTTGCCCGTATCACGAATGAAATCAAGAAAGCTCATTTCTTTAAACCAATCGTAATTATTTACCATGACAGCCGCGTTAGGCATGCTTTCATCAAACTGCAGGAATTTTTCCAGTTGCTTTTTTATGCCGTCCTGGTTGCGCTGCAGCACATCTTCACTTAATAAATTACGCTCTTCGCTTTTGCCCGTTGGGTCGCCGATCATGCCGGTGGCGCCGCCCACCAATGCATAAGGTTTATGACCAGCCCTTTGCAAATGCACCAATAATAAAATTGGTACAAGGCTGCCAATATGCAGGCTTTCGGCTGTGGGGTCAAAACCAATATAGGCAGACGTTTGTTCCTTCAGCAATTGCTCTTCGGTGCCAGGCATAATATCCTGGATCATTCCGCGCCAACGCAGTTCTTCAATCAAATTCATTCAAAAAATTTGTGCAAAAATAAGGGAGCGGGCCATTCTGTATCAATATGATAAAATAGCCCGCTGTTCATAATTCCAAATCACAGTTTATTTCTACGCTATTAATTACAGCGCCACGCTTTTTGTAAAACTCAATCGCCTTTTTATTCCAGTTCGACACCTGCCATCTCAGCTTTTTGCAATTTGCATTTTTTGCAGTTTCAATTACTTTATCTAATAATTTACTTCCAATGCCCAAGCCACGATATTTCTGCAAAACATATAGGTCATCCAAATAAACAGCTTTTCCCGTCCATGAATAATAAGCAAAAAACCAGGAGGCAAAAGCAATTATTTTTTTACGCCTAACAGCAATAAAACAATTGAAACAATCTTTGTCCTGCAGCATTTGTTCAGGCGTTATGGTAACTTTTTCCGGCGTTTGTATGAATGCTGAAAACGTTTTCATGAGCGTATAAATCTCTCCAAAATCCTTAGGTTCGGCTTTTCTTATAGTTATTTCCATTTGTTTAATTTATTGCAGTTAATTCAGCAAAAACATCTTTTAATCTTGCATACAACCCGCTGTAAACAGC
>JAEWJV010000046.1 GCA_023386395.1 Bacteroidota bacterium | reverse complement strand
TTGTTATCAGGAAAGAAAGAAGACCGCAGCGCGGTAATAAAAGAATATAAAGCTGCACTTAAATTGAAAGGAGATGCCAATAAAGGAAAGGCAGTTTGTGTAATCAATTGCCTGGCATGCCACCAGCTAAGGGGTAAAATGGGCACTGCTTTTGGCCCTGACCTCGGCACAGTTCAAAGCTGGAACCCGGAGAATATTATGATTAATATCCTGGATCCAAATCTTTCCATTTCTCACGGTTACGAATTATGGAACATAGTGTTGAATGATGGAGCGATACAGCAAGGGATTATAGTATCGCAAACCTCAAATGCTATCGTTGTGAACAAGCAGGGCGGTGTAAAAATAACCATTTCAAAAAAGGATATAAGATCACTCAAAACATTAGAGGTGTCACCTATGCTGAATGATTTTGAAAAAAAGATTGATAAGCAACAAATGGCTGATTTAATTGCTTTTATTAAGCAGGGAGAATAGATGACTTATAATAACGTAAGTTCAGGGATAAGAACTTTAATAGTGAAAAGGTTTGCTAATTGAGCAGGGATTTGCATCGTCATGCCGAGGTAACGGGACATCTTATGAAATTTAAGCTGGCTGAATGTTAAGAGATTTCTCCTATTGTCGAAATGACATTCAAAGAGGTTTATGTTTTGCAATCAGTTTTCAATTTCATAACATCTGCCTTTCTTATACTTATCTGGACTTACATTAATAAAAAAATGATAACCCAAATTAATTTATTAAAAATGAAATTAAACAAGCTTCTTCGCATCATATTTTCCGGCCTGGTTTCAATGGCCCTGCTCCAACCTTTACTTGCTCAAAACACACGTGTTGATACTATCTTAAACGAGTTCTATCACCACCCGGAACATGTGATGGTTACAGCCCACAGGTCGGCACATTTGGTTCATCCTGAGAATTCGCTGGCAGCCATAAGGAATGCCATAAAAATAGGTGCAGATATCGTAGAACTCGATGTTCGCAAAACCAAAGATGGTGTGTATGTATTATCGCACGACAAAAATATCGACCGCATTACTTCAAGTAAAGGTGAAGTAAGCAGTTACACTTTTGATGAATTAAAACAAATACCATTATTGCAAAACGGGCAAGCGACCAGCGAAAGAATCCCAACTTTCGAGAGTGCCCTTCGTGCAGCAAAAGATCACATCATGGTTGATATTGATTTTAAATTAGACTCTCTTGAAGATGCAATAAATGTCTGCAAAATTATTCGCGAAACAGGCATGCAAAAACAGGTGCTGTTTTTTGTGTACGATTACCCATATACTTCTACGGTGGACAGCATTGACAATTCAATTGCAGTAATGCCCCGTGCTTACAGGAGGGAAGATGTTTTGGACATTTTAAAAAACTACAAAGTGCCGGTTATACATGTTGATCCAGGTTTTTATAATGATACATTGATGGGGCAAATCAGGAGCCATAATGTTCGTGTGTGGTTAAATGCTTTAGGTAAATTTGATGACCTTGAAAAAACGAAGAAGAATTCGGGCTACGACAGCCTGTTACAAATGAAAGCCGTGAACGTAATTCAAACAGACTACCCGGCAAACCTTTTAAAATATTTACGGGAACGGGGCCTGCACAGGTAAATTAAATTGAAATTGATGAAGAAATTAAAGGTTTTATTCGTATTGGTTTTATTGATAAACGGCATTGCATACAGTCAAACCGCGACCTTATATGCTGTGGTTAAAAGCATGCTTATTTTTCCGCCCCAGCCTTTGCACACGCATGGCAGCTCAATAGTGAATCTCCCAAATGGTGATTTTCTTGCAGCGTGGTTTGAAGGCAGTGGGGAACGAACCGCAGATGATGTAAAAATCATGGGAGCACGTTTAAAAAAAGGTGAGGCTGTGTGGAGTAAACCATTCCTGATGGCTGATACCTACAATATCCCGGATTGTAACCCTGTGCTCTTTCTTAACCATCAAAATAAATTATTCCTCGTTTGGATAGCAGTGCAGGCCAACCGGTGGGAATATTCAATTCTTAAATACAAAACATCCATTGGTTATAATAAGAGTGGAGCGCCTGTATGGAACTGGCAGGATAACATTCTATTAAAACCGGATGCGGATTTTGCAAAAGAAGCAAAATCTAAATTTAAAGATTTACCAAACGGCAAATCGGCATGGGCTGCTTATGCTCCCGAATATGACAACATGATCATTGATGCTGCTAAGGATGAAGGCAAACGCAGTATTGGCTGGATGACAAGAATTAAACCTTTGCTTTTAGAAGAAAACAAAATATTGCTTCCATTGTATTCCGATGGTTTTAATTTTTCGTTGGTTGCCATTTCTGATGATGATGGAACAACCTGGCGTCCCAGCCTGCCGATAGTTGGGAGAGGCAATGTGCAACCTTCTTTAATTCAAAAAAAAGATGGAATGATTGTGTCTTATATGCGCGATAACGGAGATGCACCATCAAGAGTCCAAATCAGCGAGTCTAACGATTCGGGAATGACCTGGACTGCAGCGCAAAAAACAGAAATTCCCAATACTGCCAGCGTGCAGGTATTAAAGCTTCATGATGGAAGATGGGCATTTATTGGCAATGATATTGATGACGGGCGTTATCAAATAAGCCTTTACTTGTCTGATGATGAAGGAAAAACATGGAACTGGAAAACACATCTTGAACAGGTTAAAAAAGGTAAAGGAAGTTTTTCATATCCTTCCATGCTGCAGGCTGCTGATGGAATGCTGCACATAACGTATTCTTACCAGCAGCAGGAAAAATTGGAATCTATAAAATATGTTGTTGTAAACCCTGCATTGATACCTGAAAATTGACAATTCATAATCTTCATTTTACTTGTGAGAAAGCTTTCAATTATACTATTTACTTTCTTGTTTACTTGCGTTGTAAGCGCATACAATTCCATTAACCAAAACAGCTATATACTGCAATCAACGCCTTTGCCAAAAACGAAGCATGAATTAGTTGTAATAGCACATCGCGGAAGTCATTTAAACGTTCCTGAAAACACATTGGCTGCTTATGAAAACGCGATAAAAGAAGGTGTGGATTATATAGAAACAGACCTGCACACTACCAAAGATGGCCACCTGGTTATTTAGTATTCTAAACAGAACAATTCAAATGAAAAAAATATTATCATCGCTTTCGCTCGTTTTTTTTACACAAGTCTTTTTCGTTTATACAATTTCGGCACAGCAGCATTACATACCTGCGCCTGCCACCGCACTGCAACATTATCTTCATAACATGGATTCCGCATATCAATGGGTCATAAAAGATTCCTTTGAATTACATGGTGTAAAAGGATACGACCTGTTATTAACTTCTCAAAAATGGAGGCAGTTCATGTGGCGTCACCAGCTAACCATCTTATCGCCTAAAGAAAATAATTATGACGGAGCATTGTTATTTATTACCGGAGGTTCAAATAAAAATGAACAACCAAACTGGAAAAAAAGCGATGATAAACTTGCTGAAACTTTTGCATCAATAGCTGAAAAAAATAAAGCCATAATTGCCATTATCCGCCAGGTCCCCAATCAGCCTTTGTATGATAGTTTAAAGGAGGATGCATTGATTTCCTATACATTACATCAATTCAAAGAAGATAACGATTATACATGGCCATTACTGTTTCCTATGGTTAAAAGCGCTGTGCGGGCAATGGATGCCGTGCAGGAATTTTCATCTGGAAACCTGCACCGTCCTATTAACAGGTTTGTAATTTCCGGAGCTTCCAAACGCGGATGGACTACGTGGCTTACCGGCGCAAACGACCCGCGGGTTCAGGCAATTGGGCCAATGGTGATTGATATTTTGAATATGCCGGTGAATCTTAAACACCAGCTTGATGCTTATGGAGAATACAGTGTTGAGATTGAAGATTATGTGAAGTTGGGAATTGTGCAGGGAATGGGCATGGACACGAGTAATACTTTGGTAACGATGATAGACCCCTATTCTTACAGGGATAAACTTACAATGCCGAAGATGTTGTTTATGGGTACGAATGATCCGTATTGGGTGATTGACAACGTTAAGAATTACCTGAAAAATATACCCGGCAATAACCTGTTGCATTATGTACCCAATGCTGGTCATGACCTGGGCGACGGCAAGTCTGCATTTGCAGCATTGGATGCATTTTTTGGAATTGCAATGCGGCATGGAACCTATCCTGTTTGCAAGTGGAAAACTGCTGAAAACAAAGAGGGCGTGAAAATAACTGCTACTGCTTCAAAAGATATTTTATTAGGCGCCACCTTATGGTATGCCAATTCAGAGGACAAGGATTTCCGGAATGAATTATGGCAAAGCAAAGATCTGCACACCAGCCACAAAACAGAGGTAAAGACAACAGAAAAATTCCCTGCTAAGGGTTACAGGGCTTTTTATCTTGAGCTAAAATACCAGAATGCAAACGGAGGCGATTATACAGTAAGTACCCGCGCTTTTATGGTAGATAACAGTAAAATATTATAAATCATAGCAGAGATTCAAGACTGCATTCTTTCGCTTCCCTTAGCAAAACTTGAAATTCATAACAGACTGTATAAGGTTGTTTTAAAACTGCAAAACTTACAAAAATGAAAGCATTGGAAGAAGCAGATGTTTCCCGCAACAAAGTTTCATCAATTCGAAAATATTCTTTGCTTTCCTTCATAATGTTTCCCGCTATAGCCATGTTGCTCGGATGGGGTTTACGTGGGTTTATTGGCGGAGGGCCTTACGGCGCCATGATTCCCGGTGCCATGGTTATGATCGCTATTTGCATGTTGCTTGATGTACCGCTTTTGTTTGCAGCAATCGCAGTGGTTTTCGGAACTGCCGGAACAGCGATGGGTGGCGAAATGACTTACGGGCAAACCATTGGTTTTCTTAGAGACACAGACACGGTTTGGTGGGGCTTTGCAGGCACCAGTGTTAAAGGTGGCGTTTGGGGATTAAGCAGCGGATTATTTATTGGTTTGGGATTAGTGTATCAGCGGATTAAAGCCAAAACTATCGTTACAGGTTTTGTGATATTTTTAATTGGTTTTGTGATAGGCCTGAAATTAATTAACGATCCTAAAATCATATATTTTTCAGACCCGTTCAATCAACCACGCAGTGAATCATGGGCAGGATTATTGTTTGCTTCAGCCGGGTTATTAATTTACCTGAAAACAAAAATAACCGCCGGAGATTTCAGGATCATTTTACGCTTTGTATTATATGGTTTGCTTGGAGGTGCATTCGGCTTTGGATTTGGTTCGCTTTGGATTACGGTAGGATCTAAATATGGCGCCCGGCTTTTGATCATTGACTGGTGGAAGATGATGGAGTTTTCATTTGGGTTTTTATTGGGTGGCTTTCTTGGTTTTGCAGCATGGAAATGCAGGAATATAAACGCTGCCACCTATCCAAAGGTGGAAACAAAGCTGAGTAAATCATTTTTTATTGAATTGATTGCTGCTTTGCTCATCGGAACTTTTATTTATGCAATCATGCAGTTGTTGGAATCGTACCTCGAAACAATTAACGGCCATAATGGAATATTTTATGCATTTGTTACAACAATAGGAAGGGTACTTACCAGTTATTTATTTATTGGCTGCATTTTAATTCTTATAGCGTTGCGTTGGCCATACCTCGGCTTTCAAATTGCAGTTACATTAACCTTTTGCCACTGCATGATCGATCTTGTTACCGATGATCGTCTTTTCCCCGGGTTACAGTCTCTGCCATTGCTTTTCATAACCACAATCGTTCCTTCTTTTATCGTTAGTGTGCTGGTTGCTCTATTTCAAAGAAAACCATTTGTTCTAAGATTAATGTTTTTGCTATTGGTATGGTCAACCACCGCAGTAGCTGTAATAAGAATGATTGCAGGCGGTGAATTTATCTTTAACAGTCAGCATTCGTTAAGCCAGGTAATCATTGGAGACCTGTTTGTGTTTAATGTGTTTATTATCTCTGCGATACTGGTATCGGTAATGGTTGTAAAAAATAAAGCTTCTCAGGTTTCTGAAGTGATGTAACGAATTCCGGAATATTATCAAGGCCTTCTTATCAATCTGCAATTTTATTTAACGTGAATTCGGGATAAAAAATGTTGAGATTGCATGTTATGAAATTGAAAAGTGATTGGCAAAACAAGAGGCTCTTCGACCGTCATTTCGACGACAGGAGAAATCTCTTAGCATTCAGCCAGCTTAAATTTTGGAGATGTCTCGTTACCTCGACATGACGACGTAAGTTCCTGCCTGATTTGCAAACATCTTCATTATTATAATTTCTTATCCCGAATGCACGTTATTTACATACTTAGGCTTCAATACTGTAAGTACCAAAATAATAGCTGCCAGCACCACAAGGCCAAGTATGGCAAAATCCCGGCCCAGCGTTCCTGAATCTGCTGAACCGCCCAGGAAGTTTGTTATGAATGCGCGTGATGATATACCAACAAGGTTCATTAATCCATAGCCCGTAGCGCGATGGCGCGGTGATGCAAACTGGCAGAGGACGGGCATATTGTTCACATCAAACATACCGAAGCCAAAGCCAAAACCAATGGCACCAATTATAACAGGAACAATGTTTCCGCCCAATCCAATTAATAATAACGAAGGTATGGTTAACCCCAGCCCAATAACGCCGGTATAAATCCTGCCCCGTAAATTACGTTGCACCCACCTGTCGGAAATAATTCCGCCACCCAATACGCCTACCAAAGAAGACAG
>JAEWJV010000033.1 GCA_023386395.1 Bacteroidota bacterium | reverse complement strand
ATTCCACTGTTCCGCGGGCAGATGGTTTACCATTTGGTACTTCATGCTATTATGATTTAAAACTTCTTTAATTCAATATTCATTTTTACTATTCCGTTCTCAAACTCTTTATCGGGTTTGCCATTGCTGCTTTAATGGATTGAAAGCTGATCGTGGCAAGCGCCACTGTTACTGCCGCTATTGTTGACAGCAGAAATACCCACCAGCTAATATTTATCCTGTATGCAAAGTCCTCCAGCCATCTGTGCATTAAAAACCATGCAACAGGAAAAGCTATCAAAGATGCAACTAACACCAGCCTTAAGAAGTCTTTCGAAAGCAACAGCACAATACTGCTAACGCTTGCACCCATCACCTTACGAATGCCAATCTCTTTAATACGTTGCTCAGCAGCATAAGTTGTAAGACCAAGCAATCCCAAAGCTGCGATGAATATGGCAAGCAACGCCATTACAAAAAATACAGCCTGCCTTATTTTATCTTCCCTGTAAAGCAGTTCCCATTGTTTATCAAGAAAATGGTATTCGAAAAGGTGGTTCAAATCGGTTTTATGCAGTATGGCATCCATCTGTTTTAGCGTTGCATCGGCATTTCCACCTGCGAGTTTCACAGTAAAATAATCTATTGATTGCACTGGGTTGTTCTGGAATCCAATTATCATCGGGGCTAAGGGCTCATGCAGCGACTGGAAATTAAAATCTTTAACGATGCCAGTAACCCTTACCACAAAAGGCTTATCAAACTTATTAATATCCCCACCATAGCTCACAGAAGCAATTGTTATCAGCTGGCCTGTAGCATCGGCTATGCCAAGCGTCTTAGCCGCTGTTTCATTAATAAACACTGATGAAGAATCAGCATTGCCTGACGAATAAAAGTTTCGTCCTTTGAGTAATTTAATGTTATAGGTTGACAGAAAATTGCCATCTGCCCCCAGGAAATACATATCTTTTCCATTGTCCGGGCTATTATAGTCAGTATTAACCTTAACTGCAGGAATTGTTTTCCATTCTCCCGGAACTCTTGAAGTAACAGTTACAGATTTAACCTGTGCCAGTTTTTCATATTCATCTTTTATTACGGTGGCATTGCGGCGTACTTTTCCACTATTGATATCAATTACTACAAGGTGGTCTTTATTAAAACCCATGTCTTTGTTATTTACATATTGCATTTGCTGGTAGATGATTAGGGTGGCTGCAATGAGTACAGTGGATACTGTAAATTGAAATATAACCAGCAGGCGGCGCAAAGAAGTATTGCCGCGGCTTGATTGAATCTTACCTTTTAGTAACATCAACGGGTTAAGACCTGATTGAAACAATGCCGGATAAAGTCCTGCCATGGCGGTAACAATAATGATAACGCCCATAATACTTATCCAGATGCGGTAATCTGTATGCAGGTTGAAGGTTAAATCTTTTCCGGTAAATGAATTAAATGCAGGTAATGAGATGTTGACGAACGCGATGGAAAGTATTACGGCAAAAACCGTTACCAGCAGCGCTTCTGTAAGAAACTGTTTTGTAAGGCTCAACCTTGAAGCCCCTGAGACCTTACGTATAGCTATTTCCTTTCCCCTGTTTATAAACCGCGCCGTGGCAAGGTTCATATAATTGATGCAGGCAATAAAGATTATAAAACATGCGATAATAATAAAGACATATATGTAAGAAATATTGCCTTTGTTACCTGAATATCCTTCTATATCTCCTGAATAAAAATGCACATCTGTTAATGCCTGCAACTGGATATTGCTTTTGAAGCCTGCATCGGTTTTACGGTTGCCTGCAATAAGTTGATTGAGTTTCGTAGTTAAAGCCGGTACATTGACATTACTGTTAAGCAGGAAGTAAGTTGAAAAAGCACCTGATGTCCAGTCGTTGGCAACGAAATCTTTTGCATCATTATCTCTCAGGACAGTGGCTTCCGATACTGCCAGGTTAAAAGAGATGCTCGAATTGGCAGGGAAGGCCTTTAAAACACCGGTCACCCGGAATGGAACGGAGTCTCTGTCTATCAACAATAATTTTCCTACAGCATTGGAGGTACCGAAATATTTTTTTGCTGATTCTTCAGTAAGGATAACAGAATTGGGTAAGGTTAATGCGCTGTTGCGATCGCCATATAATAATGGGAAACTGAAGACTGTAAGAAAGCCCGGATTTGCTACTATATAGTCTTCATAAAAAACATTTGTCTTGTTATCTCCAGGTGCAACATTGGCGCGACCATATATAGAAAGACGGGCTGCATCTTTTATTGCAGGGATCTCCGCCTTTGTCCTTTCTGATACCTGGAAACCGGCACCCGTTGTTCTTGTTGCTTTTTCACCTGCAAATGTTCTGTTTTCAACGGTGCGATAAATATTATCTGCATTTTTATGAAATCTGTCGAAAGTCAGTTCATCAAAAATATACAAGGCAATCAGCAAAAAGCTGGTCAGGCCGATTGTTAGACCTGCAATATTGATAAACGAAAAAGTTTTGTTCTTCATCAGATTGCGCCATGCCGTTTTGAAATAAGTTTTAAACATGATTAAATTTTTTACATGAATAAATATCGCTCGTTGGTTAAGCTGGAATCAATATTTTATTCTTCATTCTGTTCTCAAGCTCTTTGCAGGATTTACTGTAGCCGCTTTGAAGGATTGGAAACTTACAATAACCAATGCAAGGAGTATAACCATAAGACCAGCTATTCCAAAAATCCACCAGGAAAGCGTAATATGATGTTCCATTGATGAAAGTACTTTTTGCATCACTAATACAGATATTGGTACGGTGATAATAAATGCCAGTAAAACAGGTTTAAGAAAATCTTTTGAAAGCGATAACCATATCCCAGGCGTCGAAGCGCCTAACACTTTGCGTATACCAATTTCCTTTGTACGCCTTTCCGCTATAAACATTGAAAGCGCAAATAAACCCATACAGGATATAAGGATCGCCAGCAGGCCAACCATGCCGGAGAACTGGCCTCCGGACCTGATGCCGGTAAATTTATTGGCATATATTTCTGACGTAAGCCTGTATTCAAAGGGAGTAGCCGGCGCCACCTGTTTAAAAGCATCTTTAATTACTGAAAGACTTTGCTGTAAGCTTGCATGTTGATCCATGCGAACAAAAAAATGGTTCATTTTTCCGGTGTCGAGAAATGCAATCAGCGGCGTCGGTGAAGCGAATACGTCATTATAAGAAAAATCGGCAGCAACGCCAACCACTTTATAATTATCTACCATTGTGCCGATAACCGGTTCTTTTAAATTCATGCGTTTTACGGCGGACTGATTAAGAATACAGCTAAGCGAGTCGCCTCTGTATTCACGGCTGAAATCGCGGCCTTTTACAATATTCAGGCCTGCTGTTTTTGCCCAGTCATATTGAACATGTGTTATAGAAAAAGAAAAATCCTGGCTCGTAGTTTTGCCTGTCCATTGAAACCCGCTTGCAGAATTGTTTATACCTACCATATTATCGGAAGAAGCAGATACGGACTGTACGCCGGGTTTCTGTAGCAACAGGCTGCGAAAGAGCTCAAACTTGCCGGAAGCATTACCTCTTGCGGATATATCAAAAAGATTGTGCTGGTTATACCCTACCGGAATTTGCTCAGCATATTGAACCTGTTCGTAAATGACAATAGTGAACACAATAAGAAAGGAAGAAATGATAAACTGAAAGGTAACAAGCCCTCTTCTTAATAAAGATTTGCCTCCGCCGGCAGTAATAGTACCTTTTAAAACTTTTACCGGCAGAAAACGGCTCAGGAAAAAGGCAGGATAAGTGCCTGAAATAAGCCCGGTTATCAATGCTGTTACCAGCAATGCAACAGGTATTTTCCAGTTGCTGAAATTAAGTGAAGCATTTTTACCGGTGAGGTTATTAAAAGGAGGCAGTAAGAGTTCGGCAGCGATAACCGCTACGATAAGGGCAAGGAAAGTTACCAGGAAAGCTTCGCTTAAAAACTGGGTGATGAGGTGCTTTCTTAACGCACCGGCTGTTTTTCTGATGCCCACTTCTTTTGCCCTGCGCTCAGAACATGCTGTACTAAGGTTCATGAAATTAACACAAGCAATTATTAAAACAAATAATCCAAGTGCACCCATCATCAGCAGCATTTCTATACGGCCTCCTTCAGGTTTTCCATTCATGAATTTCCCATGCATCGCTATATCGGCCAGTGGATAAGCAAATAATTCAGCTTTATCATCAGCCTTCTCCCGGATCAGTTTTGTGAGCTTTGTATTTAACTGCTCAATGTTTACACCTGGTTGCAATTGAAGCCAGGTTTGTATAAAATTATTGTTCCAGTTATAGACAGCGGCGCTGTCTGCCTTTTCATACATGCTAAACGGAAGTACGATGTCAAATTTATAGCTGCTGTTGGATGGAATATCTTTTATGACAGCGCCAACAATAAAACTTTGCTGGTTATTCCAGGTAAGTATTTTCCCTACGGGGTTTTCATTGCCGAATATCTTTTTAGCTGCCGATTCCGTAATAACGATGGCGTTGGCTTCTTTTAATGCAGCAACAGGGTTGCCTGCAATGGCAGGGAAAGTCATGATGCGGAAATAATCAGGATCAGCATACATGCCTTCTTCGTAGATGGCTTTATCTTTAAAAGCAATGAGGTTTTGGCTGGAATAGCTCACCCTGGCAGCATATTTTATTCCAGGGATTTCGTTTCGTAAAGCTGATGCCAATGGCCCCGGAACAGATTGGGTTGTAAATATTA